>JAGACJ010000106.1 GCA_017614195.1 Paludibacteraceae bacterium | reverse complement strand
GCCTGCCCACCAAGGCCGCGCTGCAGAGAACATCCTTGCCGAAGCCTACGTAAAACCCGGCATGGTGACCTTGATGAACTTCCACTTCACCACAACCAAAGCCCACATTACCCGCTTGGGCGGCGAAGTCATCGAGCTGGTCGATAAAAAAGGCCTGATTCCGAAATCGGATGACCCATTCAAAGGCAACTTCGACCTCAAGGCCCTGCGTGCCACCATCAAGAAATACGGTCCCGAAAAAGTGGCCTTCGTTCGTATCGAGGCTGGTACCAACCTGATTGGCGGCCAACCTGTTTCGCTCGAAAATATGCTGGCTGTAGCCGACATCTGCCACGAATTTGGCGTAAAGAGCGTACTCGACGCCTCACTGCTGCAAGACAACGTTTATTTCATGAAAGTGCGCGAACCGCAATGTAAATTCATGGAAACCAAAGAAATCTACCGCTTGTTGGCCGACAAGATGGACATTATCTACTTCTCGGCTCGCAAACTCGGTTTCTCTCGTGGCGGTATCATCACGGCACACGACAAGAAATTCACCGATGAAATGATGGAATTTGTGCCTCTGTACGAAGGATTCCTCACCTATGGCGGTATGGAAGTCCGCTCGATGGAAGCCATGGCGGTCGGTTTGCTCGAATCACTCGACATGGAATACATCAGCCAAGGTCCCGAATTCATTGCCTATTTGGTTGACGAATTAGACAAATATGGTGTACCCGTCATCAAACCCGCCGGTGGTTTGGGCGCTCACCTGAACTGTTCCGAAATCGTTCCCAACATTCCTCACAACCAATATCCTGCCGACGCCGTGGCTACCGCCCTTTACATCGCCGGTGGTATCCGTGGTATGGAACGCGGTACGTTGAGTGAACAACGCGAGCCAGACGGCACCGAACGCTATGCCGAACTGGAATTGCTCCGTTTGGCCGTACCCCGCCGTGTGTTCACCTTGTCGCAAATCAAATACTGCGCTGACCGCGTAAAATGGATGTACGACAACCGCAACCTGATCGGCGGCCTCGAATGGGTTTCCGAGCCCAAAGTGCTTCGCTTCTTCTTCGGTCGCTTGAAAGAAATCGGCTACTGGCAGGAAGATTTGGTGAACAAATTCCGTCAGGACTTCGGCGATTCGTTGTAATCAACCGACATTTCAAAATAAAAGGCGGACCACACAGCGTGTCCGCCTTTTTTGTATCTTTGCAGCAGATAAATATCGCTTATGAAATACGCCATTATCGGAACCGGAGCCATCGGAGGATTTTACGGAGGAATGCTTGCCAAATCGGGCAAGGAAGTTCATTTTCTGTTCCACAGCGACTACAAGGAAGCCTGCTCGTCGGGACTGACCGTCGATTCCGTTATGGGAGACTTTTGCATCAACCCCATACACGCCTACCGCAACACGGCCGACATGCCGGCTTGCGACATTATCCTCGTTTGCCTCAAAACGACAAACAACCGGCTGCTGGCCGATATGCTGCGACCCATTCTCAAACCCGACAGCCAGATCGTATTGGTACAAAACGGGTTAGGCATCGAGCAACAGCTGGCTGACGTGCTGCCCCCCTCCACCGCTATCGCCGGAGGCATGGCTTTTATCTGCAGCAACAAAATCGGACCGGCGCACATCCGCCACTTGGACTACGGCAAACTGACTGTTGGCGTACATCAAGGAGATTGTTCCAAACTGCAAATTCTTTGCAGCGACCTGGCTAAGTCCGGAGTCGAATGTGTATTGGCACCCAACTTGCTCGAAGCTCGTTGGAAAAAACTCGTTTGGAACGTTCCCTACAACGGCATGACGGTTATTTTGGACACCACCACCGAGCACTTGATGCAACAGCCCGATTCGCGCGCACTCATCTACGACATCATGCTCGAAGTGTTGCGCGGAGCCGAGGCCAATGGCGTACACATCCCCCGGTCGTTTGCCGACGAAATGATGGCCTCGACCGATGCCATGCGTCCATACAAACCCAGCATGCGACTCGACTACGACCATCGGCGCCCAATGGAAATCGACGCCATTTACACAGGCACATTGCAAGCCGCCCGCAACAAAGGCGTTGACTTGCCGAAAATCGCCGTTATGGAACAACAACTTCGATTCATACAACAAACCTATTTGCCATGAGCCAAACCGTCAAAGTTAGAGACCTGACCTTCAAACCTTTTATCAAGGCCGATAAAATTGCCGAAAGAGTAAATGCGCTTGCCGCCGAAATCAGCGGAGCCTATCGCGACCAACCCGTATTGTTTGTCTGTATGCTCAGCGGCGCTTTTGTGTTCGCCTCAGACTTGTTGCGTGCCATGGACACCACAGCCGAAATCTGTTTTGTCAAATGGTCTTCGTATGACGGGACCAGCAGTACTGGCACGTTAAAGCAGGAACTGCCCCTCGACGTGGATGTTAAAGGGCGCAAGGTGGTCGTTGTCGAAGATATTGTTGAAACAGGTCTTACTTTGTACAACTTCAAAAAAGATATTTTGAGTCGGGGCGCGGCAGAATGCCGAATCGCGACTTTACTCTACAAACCGCAGTGCCTGCGCTACAATTTGCAAATCGATTGGAAGGGATTTGAAATCGGCAATGAATTTGTGGTGGGCTATGGACTCGACTACAACGGCGAAGGACGCATGTTGCGCGATTTGTATGTCAAGGCATAGAGCCGTCACCGGCAAGGAAACAAACGGGCGAAATAATCTGCCAGCAATGTCTGGTTACGCATTCCAGTCGGTTTGAAATCCAATCCGTAAGCCCTTAAATAATCTGCGACATACGAAGTTGTTACGAGGGAAATCTTTCCCTTGCCTACAGTTTGCCCGACAACAACTGGTTCGCGACCGCGATCGCTGCGTTGGCAAGATGCAACCAACTTAGGCAATTGCGAAGAATCTATATCAACCGTCACCACCTCATCATCAAACGGATCGACTTGCAGAATGTCGCCAAGCGTTTGCCTGCCAGAAAGCAAACTGTCCACGCGAATCGCCCCGATGTTGAGTAGCGCCACATCGGCTTGCGTGGCTTGCAAAAAAGACTTGCACTCCATCTCCCCCAATTGTCTTTTTCCTGTCATCGTTTGATCCAAACAAGCCACCACTTGTTCAAACCCCAAATCACGGTCCAAGGCCGCCACATAATCGGCAAACGGCTTGTCGGAAGGAAACCGGTCTAACGCAAACTGCTGCAAAGTGTGTTGCCACCCATCCGCCGTCTTTCGAAACACTACCAAGGTGGCATGGCGCAAACAATCATCATTTTGAACCACTAAAGCGGTAGAATCGCGCTGCCAGCCATGAGGCAAGTTCAAATGATTATGGCCTCCTACAATCAAATCAATTTGCCCGGCATATTGACGCGCCACCAGGGTGTCAGTTTCAAAACCGGCATGCGAAAGCAAAATCACCAAGTCGTTTTTGGCCCGAATCCGTTTTATCGGCATCGAAGCGAAAGCCTCTTCAGCCGGTAAGGCATCAACAGTAAGCCCAATCAAAGCAATACGATAACCGTAATAACTGCGTCTGAACAAGCGGCTATAGCACTCCTTTGCGAGCATTTCCAGCGAATCAGGAGCGAAACCTAACATAGGCAAATTACTGACGATATACGGAAACGATGCCACACGCATTTCTTCGACCAGATGGTCCACGCCACGGTCAAATTCGTGATTGCCCAGCGCCGATGCGTCAAACAGCAAGCGATTCATCAAATACGTCATCGGTGTGGGGTGCTCACGCGAACGGTCGTTACACGGATTGCCTGTTGTATTGTCACCTGCCGAGAGCAAGAGCAAATCGGGGTATTCGCCTCGCAAACTGTCGGCCAAAAACTTGAGTTTCGGCATTTGCGTAAGCGCGGCATGCATATCGTTTACCGCCAACACCGCCACTCGCCGCGGCTGGGCGGACAAAGCAAATGCAGCCACAAAAAAACAGGCAAGAAAAACGCTTCTTTTCATACTTCAAAGATAGCAATTATGCGTTTTCCCGCCAAAATCATATCGAAAATCAAAGCTTTGACTACAACAAAAGTTACTCAATGCCCATACAAAAGCCACTTCAAACGCCTTTTCGTTCCCTATTTCAGCTTTTGGAAAAATAAAAACACCCTGTCAAATCGCGATTGTGTCAGACTTTCTTGAAGAAATTACATCACAGCCGCATTGTTTGCGTCCACTTATCAAAACCCTTACCTTCGAACCAGTTCGAAAAATGCCGAACTTTGTCAATGATATTTTCGGACACATGAAAAGATTATTGGCAATGACAGTCTTTCTGGTGGTGTGCTATTGCATAATGGCACAAACCGTCACCCCATGGATAAGCTCGGGCGACCAGTCTTATCTGCTGTCACGCCAGAAGGATATCAACATGGGCGACACCTACTACACGGGGTCGTGGGTTGTCATCGACCCCAATGTATCGTACCAAAGCATCGACGGATTCGGTTATACGTTTACCGAAGGCAGCGCCGAGGTCATTGCGCAAATGCCCCAGAAACAACAAGAAGCATTGCTGCATGAGATTTTCAATCCGCACAACGGTTTAGGGGTTTCGGTTGTGCGAATCGGGATTGGAGCCACCGACCTGTCAAGCCACAGTTATTCTTACGACGATTCGCCCGGCGATTTTTTATTGGAACATTTCAGTTTGGACGGTCCCGACAGCAAGTGGCTTTTCCCCTTGCTCAAACGCGCCAAAGCGATCAATCCCGAGCTCAAGATCCTGGCCACACCATGGTCGGCTCCTTCATGGATGAAAGATTCCTCTGGACACCTTGCCCCCGACTGTTACGATGTTTATGCCGCCTATTTTGTCAAATACCTCAAAGCCATGCAAGACTATGGTTTGCCGATTTGGGCCTTGACACCGCAGAACGAGCCGGGCAACCGCCACAACGACCCCAGTATGCTGATGACGGCTCAAGAGCAGCTCAAATTCATCAACAAACATCTTGGGCCAGCTTTGAGTAAAAACGGACTGTCTAAAGTGCGCATCATTGCATTCGACCACAACTGCGACAACAAGGAGTACCCGATTTATGTATCGAAAAATTCGCAGTACGTTGATGGGGCGGCGTTTCACTTATACGGAGGCGATATTTCGGCATTGAACGACTACCGCAATGCCACCGGCAAGAATGTGTATTTCACCGAGCAATATACCGGTTCCGACGGCAATTTCCACGACGATTTTCTCTGGCACATCAAAAACGTAGTGATTGGCAGTCTCTCGGGCTGGTCACGCACTGTGCTCGAATGGAATTTGGCAGCCGACCCCGAACACGGTCCACATACTCCGGGCGGATGCACCACCTGTGTCGGCGCGCTCACAGTCGATGGAGAGTCGGGTTATTGGCGCAACACCTCGTACTATGTGATTGGCCAGATTTCGCGCTTCGTTCGGCCGGGTGCCAAGCGTATCGGTTGTTTTTCGTCGTCGATACCAGCTGTCTGCATGCGTCACGAAGATGGCAGTTATGCCCTAATCATGCTCAACGAAAGCAAATTGCCCAAACACACCACGGTCAATACCGGCGGCAACGCTTTCAGTTACACGCTGCCACCGTCGTCGGCCGTCACCTTCTGCTGGAAAGAAGACCTGAACGCCCTAAAATACGAAGGGAAGCCACTCGGCCACAACACCCCTTCGCACTAATTAAGATGTAGCTTTGTTTGTTGCTAAAACACGAGTTTGTAACTGTCTTTTCCGCGTGCATCGCGTACCACAAGCAAGTAAATTCCTTTTGATACGGGTAATACAACCTTGCCGTTGACATTGGCATAGGATTGTATCAGACGGCCGCTCAAATCATACAGGCAGACCTGCGCGTTGTCGTAGCCTTCGAGAACGGCTGTATTGCCATGCACACGCAAACTGCGCCCAGTCTGGGCCACTTGACTGACTTGCGAGGGAGGCAACTCGCCGTCTTCAATCAGAATGTCGTCAAACATGGCACTGTAATTGCCGTCGCCCGAATGGTCGTAGGCAATGAGGATGGTGCGAATCGTATCGCCCACATATATGCCCTGGCCAATCTGGCACTCAAAACGCTCCCAGCCTTGCCCTACCGTACCGTGGCCCTCGGCAGGGTGCATGGGCGAATTGTTTTGGTCGCGGTAGCCGTTGTCGCGCAAGGTGTGCCCGTGGGCCGTCACCAAATCGACAAAGGCATAGCGGCCCAACTCGTTCAAGGTCATTTTCCAGAAGGAGAGTTTCATGCCCTCCTTTACGGGAATCCGCACGTCGGCAATTTTATAGTAGTAAATCGTACCGGCCGACGACTTGCCTTCGGCTACGGCCACATAGTCGCCCGAATGACCTGGTTCGCGACGAATCTCAACGACCGACTGGCTGGCTGCCGCCGACGATTGGACAGACGGGTTCTTGAAACAAGGATCGACCGGATAGTAGCCGTTGTATTGCGACTCGACGCATTGCACGTACTTGCTCTCGAAGCTGTTGCGGTAGTAAACCGGGCCTAGCGAATGCTGTACGGGGCAATGGCGCACCAGCGGGGTGTTGCCCTTCACCATGTTGATGGCGGCGCCGGCCACCCGCAGCTGGAAATCTTGCGACACCCAATAGCCGTCGGCACTGCCCGTCACAAAATACTGGTCTTGGGGAATGTCGAAGTAGTCGGATGCCATTTTGGCGATGGCCGTACCCTCATCGTATTCGTCGAACATGGCGATATAGAAGTAATTCAGTCCGTGACGCTGCTTGAGCAGGTAGGCCTGATACCAGAAGAACTCGCCGGCATTGCGCGGGAACATGTTGGGCAGGCTGCTCGTCCACAAGGCCCAGCTGAAACCCGAGAAGATGACCGACTGGTACTTGACGTTATGAGCATCGCACCAGGCGATGTCTTGGGGCATACCGTCCAGATAGGCGCTTTCGATTTCGCTGTCCCACTTGAAGGCCCCCACAAACCAAGGCGAAAGCATGTCGGCCTTGGCGTATGCGGCCAGTTTTTCGTCGCCGTCGCGACGCCAAGCCCCCGACGTACCGATAATGACGTAACAGCCGCGATTATGGAAAAAGTCGATGAGTTCGTGATAATCGGAAGTACGGGTAGGCCGTCCGCCCACTCCGAGACCCCAGATGCAGACCACCGGTTTGCCTCCGACATTGGCGTATGCAGGCGAGGAGGTCAGGCCCATGTTCTGCTCCACGTTATAGACCCAGTCGAACTCCACGTCCTCGACGTAGGGGCTGACGCCGTTGTCGCTTTCGCGACCACCGCTGATATCGTACATCACATAAAAAATGCGGTTGTTGGCCTCGGCGGCATGTTTGATTTTGGCCAGCTGGTCGGCATCGCCGTTGTTGTACACGACACGGCCGATATTGCCGACGAAGCGTTGTACGGCGGCTCCATCGACCCCATATTCGCGCATCCAGCGGAAGTGCGTGTCAATGGCGCTCGAGGTATTGGAATCAAAGAGTTTTGCCAGCTGGCCGCCACCCAGATTCTGGAACCCTGTTTGAGCCAGAATATCGTCGTCGTACTCCCACACATACGGGTACAAATCGACACTGATATGATTGGCACGTGGCCAGGCCGTCCCATCCGGTTCGTGCGAGCCGTAATCGTAGTGGCCCCAATTGTGATAGCGGTCGGAGGTACGAAACCAACCTTGGTATCCGGCCACCGTTTTGCCCGTAAATTCGGAATACGAATGGTCCACCGACGAGTAATTGGGTATCGGCTCGGCAGCGGGGCTCATCGTACCGCGCATGATTTCCACCTTCTTGAGGTAGAATCCGCCGGAAAAGCGGAAGTCGCATCCGCCGTTCTGCCGGCCGTTGAGCGCGGCATCCTGCACCGCCACCGTGGCACTGACAAACTGGGGCGTGTCGGCCCGGTTAAAGTTCATCGTGCGATAATCTTCTGTAATGGCATTGTATTGGAAGCCGAAAGAAGACGTTCCTCCATCGTAATAGGTAACGCGTATAATCAGATTATGGTCGTTGCTTGAAATTACCGAGTGGTCTACCTTAAAATAGGCATATTGGCGTACTTCGAGACAATACTGCCCGCCATACTGGACCAGATAGGCTTCACAATCGCCACCGTTAGGATTGAGCGTAATGTGGTTGCTTTCGACCGTGCTGTTAAAAGAAATAGAGGCGACTACGTCTTGTGACCACATTTTTACAGGTACAAGCAAGCATAGCGCCCCTATTAAAAGGCTCATCAGTTTTTTCATAGTTAAAAGGTTCTTTGCATGTGTCTGACGCAAAAATACGTCATTTTTCTTTAAGTGCGTCAGTCCTAATTATTTAAGTGGATATTTCAAAACTCAGCAATGTATATCTTATTGATTTTCAGTGAATAAAAATTTTACACTTTACAAATTCGCAGCAATTACGACAAACACTTGCATTCATTTCGACAAATCTTCGACAAAATAGGCTGCAATACGCTCTTTATACCTACAAAATGTTTTTTCAACACGCAATGCACGCAGTATGACTATTTTTTGCTACCTTTGCGTGAAACGAAAACCAATCAATCTATCAATAATGAAAAAAACACTGATTCTGATGGCATCGGCACTCGTTGCATACAGCGCCTCCGCCCAACCCAAAGCGTATGTCTACACCACCGACAAGGCCATGGACGCACGCTTGTGCATTACAGACACTTTGAGCGCGAAACCTACCAAGCAACCGCTTGAAACGGAATTTTGCATCACGATTGACCCTAATCACAAATTTCAAACCTACCGGGGCATGGGAGGAGCCATTACCGATGCGGTCGCCATCACTCTCGGCAAACTGCCCAAAGAAAAGCAGGAAGAACTGATGAAGGCCTATTACGGTCCCCAAGGATTGGACTATACGGTTATCCGCACCTCGATGGGCAGTTGCGATTTTGGAGAAGACATCTATTCGTATATCAAAGACGGCGATGCCAGCCTGGCCTCGTTCGACATTTCGCGCGACAAGCGCCTGCGCATTCCGGTGCTGCGCGCCGCCATGCGAATGATTGGACCGAAAGCCCTACTTTATGCCGCCCCGTGGACACCTCCCTACTGGATGAAGGACAACAAAAAATGGGAAAAAGGCGGTACCTTGCAATCCGAATACTACCAAGCCTGGGCAGATTACTATGTCAAGTTTATCCAAGCTTACGAAAAAGAGGGGCTGCCCATTTGGGGAATGAGTACCCAAAACGAACCCATGGCCGTTCAAACATGGGAATCGTGCATCTACACCGCCGAAGAGGAGCGCGACTTTATCAAAAACTACCTCGGACCGACCTTGTGGAAAAACGGGCTGCAAGACAAACATCTGATCCTGTGGGACCACAATCGCGACCTCATCTTCCACCGCGCGTCTACGGTGCTCAATGACCCAGAGGCTGCCAAATACGTGTCGGCCATCGGTTATCACTGGTATGAGACATGGACCGGCAGCAAGATGAATTTCGAGAATCTGTACCGCACACGCGAGGCGTTCCCCGACAAGGAGTTGATCTTCACAGAAGGTACCGTTGAGAAATTCTCAAAAAAAGGCATGAAGAACTGGTCGCTTGGCGAACGCTACGGCTACAGCATCATCCACGACTTTAACTGCGGTACCACCCTGTGGACCGACTGGAACATCGTATTGGACGAGACGGGAGGCCCCAATCACGTGCAAAATCTCTGCTTCGCCCCAGTCATCGCCAACACCAAGAAAGGAACGCTGTACTTTACCAACTCGTATTTCTACATCGGTCATTTCTCCAAGTTCATCCGCCCGGGTGCCCGCCGCATTTCGGCAGCCTCCTCGCGCGAAGAATTGTACACCACTGCCGCCGAAAACCCTAACGGAGAGCTCGTTGTAGTAGTGATGAATCCAAACAAGACCGACATCGTATATCACCTGCTCATTGGCAAGGACTCGTACGACGTACAGGTAAACAGCCATTCGATTCAAACCATCGTAATCAAATAAGAAGTGTCCGATCGTACTGCAAAAGACTGGCTCATCGCCACACGACCATGGTCGTTCCCGGCCGCATTTACGGCGATGTTCGTTCCTTTGTCCTATTATTTTTGGACCATAGGAAACTGCCCTTGGTATCTGTTTGTTCTGATTATCCTGATGGGAGTTGTTTTTCAGGCGGCCGGCAACCTGCTGGGAGACTATCACGACCATGTGAGCGGCGTTGACAGCCAAAACAACTACAACGGCGTCATGTCCATGAAGTCGGGCAAGTTCAGCCCCACCGAGATCCGCAATTTCGGAAGGGTCATGCTGCTGACCGGCGCCGCACTCGGCTTGCTCGTCACCTGGCTGGCAGGCAACTGGTGGCTACTGGCTTTCGGCGCTGTCGGAGCAGTTCTCACCATCGTTTACTATTGGCTGAAATACCATGCCTTGGGCGACCTCGACATCTTGCTACTTTTCGGCCTATTGCCGGCCATCGGCATCGGCTGGATGATCACCGGGCAGCTCGACTGGCGCATACTGCTCATCGCCCTGCCGCACGGATTGCAAATCGTAGCCATCCTGCACGCCAACAACACCCGCGACATCGTTACCGACCGTGCCGCAGGCATTCGTACGCTGAGCATGAACATCGGTGCCCGTACCGCCCAATGGCTGTTTGCCGTTGAGACCCTGCTTCCCTACCTGCTCATCGTCGGCTACGCATTGCTGGGATGGATGCCCTATTGGAGCATACTCACCCTGCTCTGCCTGCCGATTTCCATTAAATCCTGCAAACAGATGCTCCAAGCACCCATCGAATCCGACGAGGCCATCGCCCAGCTCGACCAAGCCCAGGGAAAATTGGTATTGTTGTTCGGACTGCTCGAGTGCATTGGATGCTTTATCGCCGTATGGACCGCATGAAACAAGTGTGGATTGCCATCGTCATCGCCGCCGCCTGGTGGTTTGTCATGTTTTCGCCATGGACCGCTCCTTTGGTGTCCTTTTGGCCTTGCATGGCATGCGCAGCCTCGACGCTTTGCATCACCGCATACTGCATGAAAGCCGACTGGCGCTACAGAATTAATTTTACCTGGCGTCAAATGCTTCTGGGCGTAGCCATTGCTGCAATACTTTGGGGGGTGTTCTGGATTGGCGACAAGTTGTCGCAACTGATGTTTGATTTCGCCCGTCCGCAAGTGGATAGCATCTATGCTATGAAGGACCAATTATCGCCTTGGCGCATTGGTATTTTATTACTAACCGTAATCGGTCCGGCCGAAGAACTGTTTTGGCGCGGATTCATCCAACAACGCTTCGCCGAACGCATCTCACCGACAGCCGCATGGTTGGTAACCGCCGCCATTTACACATTGGTGCATCTCTGGTCGTTCAATTTTATGCTGATTATGGCCGCCTTGGTGGCCGGCGGTCTATGGGGACTACTCTACCGCCTCCGCCCCGACTGGCTCCCAGCACTGGTCATCTCACACGCCCTTTGGGACGTCGCCGCCTTTGTGGTGTTTCCAATATAACAAAAATCGCCCGGCATAGTTGTCGGGCGATTTTGTTTTATGGAAGCTAGTATCGGTTTTTATTGAAGGTATTGGATAACCGACGCATCGCGAGGTTTGGCCTCGGGCGACTCATCGGGATAGCCAAAGGCAATGGCATACACCAGACGGTAACCTTCGGGCAATGCGATTTGCTGCATATAGGGCGCAGCCGCTTCGGTCTTCATAAACGAGAGCAAGCCTCCCAGACAACAAGTGCCGATCCCCATCGACTGAGCAGCCAGCATCATATTCTCGCCCAACAGGCCGCAGTCCAGATCGCCCCAATTTTCGGGGGCACCGATAAACACTACCGTCGGTGCGTTGCGGAACATATTGCGGAAAGTTGAATCCGCCGCAATCTCTGCCTGGCGTTCTTCGGGCAATGTTTCCTTCCACGTTTGGGTACAAGCGTTCAGGAATTCGGGATTGTCGGCAACACGCAGCGCCCACGGCTGGCGGTTCATCGCACTCGGCGCGTTGATGCCACATTGGAGAATCACATCCATTTGATCACGACGCACGGGTTCTGCTTTGTACTGGCGGACAGAGCGACGTGCCATGATGGTTTTCACTACGACAGCACTGTCGGTATTGGCCATGCAGCATTTCGTTTCCGCGCAACTGCAGGCTTCGCCGCAACCACACGATTTGCATCCGCAATCCTTGTTACGGCAGCAAGCGACAGCCAGTAGTGCTGTCAGCGCAATAAATACAAGCTTTTTCATACGATTGGTTATAGTTGGTTTATATCTGTGACAAAGATAAAAAAATCGCCCGACTTTGTAGTGTTTTCGATATAAAAGTTCACAAACTGTTCCCGTACTTATCTAACCATGCTTGTGCGGATTCGCAATCTGGGCAATGTGAGCGCAGCATCGTGTAGAAATGGGCATCGTGTTTCATGATGACGGTGTGGCACAGCTCATGAATGATAACATAGTCAATGACAAACGGTGGAGTTTTTATCAAACGCCAGTTGATGGAAATGTTTTTGTCGAACGAGCAATTGCCCCATTTCTTTTTCTGACTTCTGATATAGAGCTTGTTGTATGGTAGCAGCAAGGCATCTGACAGTTTCTTGACACGTTCGGATATACTTCTTTTTGCAACACTTTTCAGCCATTTTTCCTGAATGGACGAATCCAACAAATCACGATGCGCTTGGATGGTCTTGCTTTCGTGATTGATTACCACTTTGTTTTTGTATTGTGTTGAATAGTAATAGGTATAACGGTTGCCGTAGAGCAAGAGTTCATTGCGCCGGAGCCGAATGGTGGATTTCTGTTGGAAAAACTTCTGTTTTGACGCAATCCACCCTTTTTTTCCTTCAAGCAGTTTTTCTATATCTGCATCGGTAAAAGAATTTGGCACGAAGAGATGGACACTGCCGTCTTCGCTGACACGCAGACGGGCATTCTTGACCTCTCGACGATCTATAATGCAATTGTTTGACACCATGTTAGTTCAAACTGAAATTCTGAAGGATGGACTTCATCAAGGTGTCGCCCAACGGACCGTCAAAGTCGAGATTCAGGGATTCGTATTTCGGATTGGCGGCCAACAACTCAATCTCGGCTTTGAAACGGTTGTATTCCTGCGGCACCTCTTGCCAGCCGATGTAAATTCGGGATTGTATCTGTTGCGCCTGCTCGTTGGCGAACTCACGCACCAGCTGCTCGTCAAAATCTGGCAACTCGTTTTTAATAATCTGGTAGATCTCAAAAGTGCCTTTGTCTGCAAAGCCCATTTTCTTGGGGATTTCAACTGCCTCATCCACCTCGGTGTAAAGTTCGCTCAATTTCAGCAGCAATCCTTCGATTTCAATGGAATGAGCGTTTTTCATCTGAATCAACGTATCCAAACGTTCTTGAAACTCAATGTAAATGGCACTGCTGTTTTGGTTGGTGCGAATCATGGTCTCAATGTCGCGGATGATTTTCTCGGCCTTGTCGGAAGGCGATAGCTTGGTCTCTTGCAACTTGGTGAGGTAATCTGCATCGATGGCGATTTCGGGCAGATGGCCTCGGAAATCGAGCAAGGTAGCACTTTCTTCCAACAATTTGCGTGTTTGCGCAGCATAGAACTCGGCATCGAAATCCACGCGGC
>JAGACJ010000105.1 GCA_017614195.1 Paludibacteraceae bacterium | reverse complement strand
ACCTACATCACTCCGAAATCGACGTCAATCCTGCCCTCCATCACCAACAAGAGCCTGATGCAGTTGGCCGAAGACCTCGGAATGAAGGTGGAACGCCGTCCCATCGACATCGAAGAGCTGCCGACGTTTGAAGAAGCCGGCGCCTGCGGCACCGCCGCCGTAATCAGCCCGATTGAACGGCTCGACGACCTGGACAACAACAAGTCGTATGTGTTCTCCAAAGACGGCAAACCCGGCCCCGTCAGCACCAAGCTGTACAACAAGCTGCGCGCCATCCAATACGGAGACGAACCCGACACGCACGGCTGGATCACGATTTTAGAATAAGCGAAAGTGATGAAAAAAATACTCATCCTCAACGGTCCGAACTTGAACTTGCTGGGCGTCCGCGAACCGGGCATCTACGGCAACGAGGGGTTTGATTCGTACCTTCAGGTTTTAAATAAGCGGTTTCCTTCTTTGGAAATCGCTTATTTCCAATCCAATGTGGAAGGCGAACTGATCAACAAGCTGCACGAAGTCGGCTTTTCGTACGACGGCATCGTACTCAACGCAGGGGCGTACACCCACACCTCTGTCGCCATTGCCGACGCCATCAAGGCCATCAAGACCCCGGTCATCGAAGTGCACATCTCGAATGTTTTCGCCCGCGAAGAATTCCGGCACCATTCGTTTCTGTCGCCCGTTTGCAAGGGCTGCATCTGCGGTTTCGGACTAAAGTCATACGATTTGGCGTTGACAAGTTTTCTCGATTAAACTTCCGCCAGACGCCTCCGTCTAAAACACGATGAAAAAACTAACCTTGCTATTGCTATTGCTGGTTGCGACCAGCCATTTGTGTGCCCAGTCAGGCACAGTCGAAGGCATCTTGACCGATGCCACAACACAAGACCCCATAGATTTTGCCTCAGTCGGATTGGTCGACCCAGATACCCAAAAGGCCGTTGAAGTGGTCTTTTCGGACGTCGACGGACATTTTACGCTCCATGCCAAGTATGGCACTTATACGCTGACTGCCACCCTGTTGGGTTATCAAACAATCGAACGCACGGTAACGATTTCGGATGAAAAACCGTCGGTCAAACTCGGCAAGGTCAACTTTGAGCCGCTAACACAACAAATCGAAGAGGTTCAAGTCGTAGGGCAACGTTCTGCTATGAGACTCGAAATCGACAAAAAGGTTTTCAACGTAGAGCAAAGCCTGCTGTCGGAGGGAGCCAATGCCACCGAAATTCTGCAGAATATTCCGACCGTTGATGTAGACACCGAAGGCAATGTCAGTCTGCGTAACAGCAGCAATGTCGAGATTTGGATCAACGGTCGTCCTTCGGGGCTGTCGGGATCCGACAAAGCCGACATCTTGGACATGCTGCCGGCCGAAAGCGTCAAAAGCGTTGAACTGATTACCAACCCCTCGTCCAAACACAACCCCGAAGGCAGTGCCGGCATTATCAACATTGTTCTGAAAAATGACCACAAAGCAGGCTACATGGCCAGTGTCAATGCCGGACTGCAGTATCAGGAAGGTGCGCGATACCCTGGAGGCAACTTGGGATTCAACTACAATTATTCGAGCAAAAAGTGGGATGTCAATTTGAGTGCCAATGCCCGTTCGAACCGCCGCGAAAACGGGGCGTTCACCCATCGTACGACATTTGCCGACGGCGACACCACGTTATTTGACAAGGATAATCTGTCGGCAAACGACCGCGCCAACGGTTTCTTGCGCACAGGGTTCACCTACTACATCGACCACGACAACGAATTTGGCATGACCGCCTTCGGTATGTATGGGAAAAACTGGAACCGCAAAGAGATGCAGTACACTACACTCGGCACCGATTCGTCGCTCATCAACTCCAACAACCGCCACACCAACGGCACTGGGCAAATGGGCTTTTACAATGTCAGTGCCGATTACAAGCATTGTTTTGTCAAAGACGTGCACGAATTGTCGGCAAACGTTAATTTCAGACACCACATCAATCATTCGGGCAGTCTGTATACCAATACCGATTTTGACGGGAACACGTTGAGCCGCACATACCAAAACCAGACCATGCACGGCAACAACAAAAGTGTTTCAGTTCAAATCGACTATCTCAACAAGTTCTCGAAAAACTCAAAATTCGAAGCAGGAGCCAAAGTCGACCTGGCATTTAACAACACCCTCGACCAGACGTTTGATTCGGCAGGATTTGTCGGTCATGCATTTGAATTCGATGAAAATATTTTGCCTTTGATTTCACTTGACGATACGATATCAACCACCTCTGGTTGGACCGAAAACATCGCAAAAAAAAATCCGTTCGACTACCGTGAGCAGATTTACGCTCTCTACGCCTCGTATGGCAACCGCATTGACTGGTTCTCGTTCCAGGTCGGACTTCGCGGCGAATACACCCGCACCCAAGCCAACGAAATCAGCCGCGAGTATTTCGAAGTTTTTCCTTCGGCTTACATGAGTTTCACCCTGCCCAAAGAAAACGAACTACAACTCAACTACACCCGACGCATCAACCGTCCGCGTGGCCGGCGCATCAACAGTTTCATTGACCGTTCGGACCAAACCAACATCACCTTCGGCAACCCCTTACTGATGCCCGAATTCGCCAACAATGTTGAGTTGAATTACCTGAAAAACTGGGAGCAGCATACGCTGACTGTCGGTTTGTTCTACCGCTATACCGAAAATGTCATTGAAACCGTCCGCACGGTGTATCTCGACACCATGATGACCACTTACGAAAACATCACTTTTTCGCAAAATGCCGGTGCCGAGATTATTGCCAAGGACAAACTGTTCCACAACTATCTGGACTTGACCACGTCGGTCAGCGCCTACTACTACCAATTGGGAGGCAACGAGGCATACAATATCGCCAAGACAGAGAACTTCTCGTGGCGCGCCAAAATCAACGCCAACATACGAATTCTCGACAATCTGTCGGCCCAAGTCAGCGGCAACTACAATTCGCCCCGCCTGATTGCGCAAGGGCGCACCAGCCATACCTACTCGATGGATGTCGGTCTGAAAGCGACCTTCCTGAACAAGAGTCTGAGTCTGACAGCATCGGTTCGCGACGTGCTCAACTCGCGTTCGCGCATGACCGACACCACTTACAGCGACAATTTCTATCAAGAAGCCGGACGGACTACCAACGGACGGACCTACCGCATCGCACTTTCCTACAAATTCGGAAATTTGAATGGCAAACAGAAGAAGAACAAGAACAAAAACAGAAATGAGAGCGAAGAATTGGGCGAAGATTCCGACTTTGATTTTTAGTGCTAAAAACGGATATTAATCCAAAGGATTTTGTAATTTTGCAAACACAATAAAAAACAAAAAAAATGAAAAAGATTCTTGTACTCATCGCCAGCATGATGTTGGGCATTTCCGCCATCAATGCCGCGTCAACCGATTTCAAAACGGTTAACGGTCCTGAAAAAGTTATGGTTAATGTTTTGTCTCGCGACTACGACTACCCCATCGAAACGATCAAAGCAGCCGTATTGGAACGCTTGGGCAAAGAAGGGTTGAAGGGAAAGAAAGCCAAAAACAATTTCTTCTCGTTCCTTGGTGTCAAATACAACCCGCTTTGGGACAACAATTTTGACTTGTATGTCGGATTCAGCGGCTCCAAATCGGCAGGTGCCGTACAAGTGCTGATGGCCACCGGCTACAACAACTACATCGATTTGCAGAACTACGACACAAAAAAACGTGTAGCCGCATGGTTAGACGAATTGGACGTGGATATTCAGGCCTACATCCACAATAAAAAAATCGAAAATGCCGAGAAAGCATACGACAAAACTAAAAAAGAGGTTGATAAATTGGGCAAGGAGTCGCGCAGCTTGGAATCGAAAATTCAAAAGAACAAAGACAACCTGAACAAAGCCAAGGCACAACAGACCGTTGCCAAAGGCCCCAATGCCATCAGCGTTGACCAGAAACAAGTGGCCAAAGACGAAAAAGCCATCAAGAAACTCGAAAACGAGCGTGTAAAACTGGAAAAAGCTCAGGCCGACAACAAAAAGGAATTGGAGAAGGCAAAAGAGACCTTGGCTGATCAAGAAAAAGAGATCAATGAATTGAAGGCCAATCGCCCGAAGTAATTCGTTATGAAACGACTGACTGAGTTGTTCGTCGGTTTGTACGGATGCGAGCCGCAACAACCGACCGCCATTACCAATTCGGGATCGAACCGACAGTACTACCGTCTGACCGATGGTGAGCACACCGTAATTGGCGTTATCGGCACTTCGATTCAAGAAAACAAGGCGTTTATCCAACTCAGCAGACATTTCGAAGAACAGGCATTGAAAGTCCCCCGTGTATTGGCTTACACGGAGGACTTTGCCGTTTATATTACCGAAGACCTTGGCAGCGAGGACTTGTTCGGTCTGTTGCAAAACAACAGGACTGAGCCGCGCACGCAAACGCTGCTAAAGAAAACCATCCAGGCACTGCCCGACTTGCAGTTCAAAGGGGCCCAAGGACTTGATTTCGGCGTATGCTACCCTATCGCCGCTTTCGACCGCCGCAGCATCTTATGGGACCTCAATTATTTCAAATACGAATTTTTGAAGCCTTCGGGCATCGAGCCCGACGAAGTACGGCTCGAAGACGAGTTCGACCGTTTCGCCGATGAATTGCTTGCGTACGAACCCAATGCTTTCATGTACCGCGATTTCCAATCGCGCAACGTCATGATCTTCAAGGAAGAACCATGGTTCATCGATTTTCAAGGAGGACGCAAAGGCCCAATTTACTATGATGTGGCGGCCTTTGTCTATCAAGCCAAGGCCAAGTACTCGGCCGACGAACGCGAGCAGCTGATCCAATGCTATGTCGATGCCTTGCAACCCTATTACGCTTGCACGATGCAAGCGTTCAAGCAATGTCTGCAACCATTTGTCCTGTTCCGGCTTATCCAAGTTTTGGGTGCCTACGGATTCCGGGGACTGGTCGAGCATAAGGCGCACTTTATCCAGAGCATCATCCCGGCGCTGGCCCTTGTCCGCGAATTCTTGAACGACAGCCGCTTTGACCGTCTGCCCTACCTTTGCGATTTGCTCCAGCAGCTGACAACCATCTATCCTTCTGCCACGCCAGACGACGGACAATTGACGGTCGAAGTCATGAGCTTTTCGTACAAAAAAGGCTATCCGACCGATTTTAGTGGCAACGGCGGAGGCTTCGTTTTCGATTGCCGTGCCATACACAACCCCGGACGCTATGCCGAGTACAAGCAGCTTACC
Source organism: Paludibacteraceae bacterium (assembly GCA_017614195.1). Taxonomy (GTDB): domain Bacteria; phylum Bacteroidota; class Bacteroidia; order Bacteroidales; family Paludibacteraceae; genus Enterocola. Next base: position 2,649 of record JAGACJ010000105.1, on the reverse strand, counting down.
GGGCGCGACCAGCCTGTCATCGATTTCTTGGAAAAAGACGGCGAGATCCTCGGGTTTCTCGAGCACGTCTATGCGCTGGTCGACCGTGCTGTAAAACGCTACCAGAAACGCGGGTTCACGCACTTGCAAGTTATGTTCGGATGCACGGGCGGACAGCACCGCTCGGTCTATGCCGCCGAACACCTCGCCGCGCACTTGGCTGCGCAAGGCGTGCGCGTCAAGCTCATACATCGCGAACAACACATCGAAACAACCTTATGAACGCCCTGATTTTTGCGGCCGGCCTCGGCACACGGCTCAAACCCATCACCGACACCAAGCCCAAGGCATTGGTCAGCATTGGCGGGAAAACCTTGTTGGAACACACCGTACTCAAACTAAAAGATGCCGGTTTCGACCACATTGTCGTCAATGTGCACCACTTTGCCGACCAAATCATTGAGTTTCTTCGGGCAAACCAAAACTTTGGAATTGACATCCGCATCTCGGACGAACGGGGACAACTGCTCGAAACGGGCGGCGGCATCCGCAAGGCAGCGCCGTTGCTGGGCGACCAGCCGTTTCTGATTCACAATGTGGACATCTTATCCGACACGGATGTGGCGGCGCTCTACAAGAAGCATTTGCAAAGCGGTGCCGATGCCACGCTGCTCGTCAGCAAGCGCCATTCGTCGCGTGCCCTGCTATTCAATAAGCAAGGTCTGTTGGCGGCATGGCGCAACAAGACGACCGGCGAGGTTCGTACCCCCTACGAAGATCTTGACCTAAGCAAACTCGATGAATTCGCCTTTAGCGGCATTCATGTCTTTTCGCCGTCGCTGTTTCCCTTAATGGAAAACTACCCCGACAAATTTCCGATTATGGATTTTTACCTCAAGGAGTGTGCGCACGTTGAACTGAAAGCCTCTGTCGCAGACCACCTCAAACTCATCGACGTAGGCAAGCTGGATTCGATTGCCGAAGCCGAATCGATGTTGGCGGAACTGTCGTGATGCCTATTGGGCATCGATGTGTACGTCGCGATACCCCAAGAAATACAGGATACCGTCGAGTCCCGAAGTGGAAATCGACTGTTTGGCGTTGGCCTTTACCTTGGGTTTGGCATGGAATGCAATGCCCAGACCTGCCAGATTGAGCATAGGCAGGTCGTTGGCCCCGTCGCCGACCGCCACGACCTGACGCAAGTCGATCTTCTCGACCTGTGCGATGAGCTGCAACAACTCGGCCTTGCGCTTGCCATCGACCACATCGCCCAGATAGCGGCCCGTGAGCTTGCCGTTTTCGATTTCGAGGTTGTTGGCATAGACATAATCGATACCGAACCGTTTCTGCAAGTATTGGCCGAAATAGGTGAATCCGCCTGAAAGAATGGCGATTTTGAATCCGAATTTCTTCAACACGGTCATCAGCCGCTCGGCCCCGTCCATCAACGGCAGGTGCTCGGCTATGTCAATCATCACCGACTCGTCGAGGCCCTTGAGCAGCGCCACCCTGCGCGTAAAGCTTTCGGTAAAGTCGATTTCGCCGCGCATGGCCGATTCGGTAATGGCGCGGACCTGGGCACCGACGCCTGCGCGGTCGGCCAGTTCGTCGATTACCTCGGTCTTGATTAGGGTCGAGTCCATATCAAAACAAATCAGGCGGCGCGCCCTGCGGTACATGTCGTCTTTCTGAAACGAGATGTCGATACCTTCCGACGCCGACAGTTCCAGAAATTTGGCCGAGAGGCCCGCCTTGTCCTGCAGTTCGCCACGCAGCGAAAGTTCGATACAGGAGCGGATTTTTTCATCGTCCTGCTCGCGTAACGACGGCCGCCCGGTCAGTCGCTTGATGCTGTCGATATTGAGTTGTTGTGCCGAAATGGCCTTGGTCACCAACGACAACTGGTTGGCGGTAATCACTTTGCCCAACACGGTAACCACATAGCGCTGCTTGCCCTGACGACCCACCCATTGCTGGTATTCGTCTTCGGGAATAGGGGTAAACCGCACCTGCACGCCCATTTCGGAGCATTTGAACAAGATTTCCTTGAGGATATGTCCGCTCTGCACGTCATCGTCCATCTTAAACAGGATACCCAACGACAAGGTGTGATGGATATCGGCCTGGCCAATATCGAGGATAACTGCATTGAACTTGCCCAAAATCTCAGTAACAGAGGCCGTTACGCCCGGGCGGTCATCGCCAGATATGCTGATAAGGATAATTTCCGTTGCCATACGCTTGTCCGCTTGAAGATTTCAATCCCAAATATAGCGATTAAATTTGAAAAAGTCGATAATCCCGAAAAACAAAATCAGCAACGAGCGTTACGATAATTTCCGAAATCGAGGGTAAAAAGTATAGATTTCGGAAAGTATCACGCTATTTTGTGCAGATAATTTCCGAAATGTGGGGTAAAATATAGCGATTTCGGAAAGTATCAGATTTTATTAGGATAATAGACACGGTACATGTCTTTTATCTGATTGGCGACCAACTCGCGGAAATGCTGAGGCTCCAACACTTCAACGGCATCTTCCATCGACAGCAGTTCCATCATAAAGTTCCATTTGGGAACCATATAATATTCAAATATGGAATATTCGTCGGTGGTTTCCACTTCTTTTTGCGAATGATGAAGCGGTAATGTACGCACATATCCCCGTT
>JAGACJ010000104.1 GCA_017614195.1 Paludibacteraceae bacterium | reverse complement strand
GCCACATTGCCAGCCGGGTTGGGAATAACTGCCAACGTCGGCTCTGCCACATTGGCCTCGTCAATATTCACCGCGCAATTCTTTTCGCGAATCTTCACATTGGTCAAGGTGTAGGTCGTATTGGCAGGACCGTTGGGAACAGAAATGGTCATATCCGGATTGGTCAATGCCTGCGGATTGGTTGCCTCAACGCTGAAGTTGTACGGCGTGTTGGCAGCCAAGTTCATGACATTGTCGTCAAACATGTGCTGGCCTTCGTTGTTATCGCGCGATTCGAGATAAACCGAAACCGTTGCAGCCTTTGTGGCCGTGATGGTACCTTCGAATACATAGGTGGTACCAGCGTCGAGGGTTTGGTCATCACCCGACAACACTACATACAAGGCAGCATAGTTGGCATTACCGACATTAACCGTAACATCCGTACCGTTAACGGTGTGCAATCCGTTCACTTCGTGCCAGTTACCTCCTTCATTCACCACATTACGCGAACCGGTGATATTGGTAAACGTATTGTGGCAAGGTTCTTGTACATGCTCGGTAGTCGTGAACGTACCATTGCGACGATTTGACGTGTTTCCAGCCGCATCGTATGCCTCTACGCCGATCTGGTAGGTGGTTGTTGCCTGCAATCCGGTTACCGTATATGAGGCACCGATAGAAGTACCTACCTTCGTGCCGTTTACATATATATTGTAACCAGCCACTGCCACATTGTCGGTCGAAGCGCCCCACGTCAGCGCCAACGTGGTTTCGCCGGCAACTGCACTGATTGTACCCGGGCGTGTCGGATTTTCTTCATCGGGTTCCGGATCGGGAATAACAGGATCGTCGCCAGGCTCCAATGCGTCGTAGCAAGAGGTCTCGCCGATTTCGACGTTGAACACTTGTGCATGCAAACCTGTGGCGTTACCACCAAAGTCGAACACGATACGCACATCGTCCAACCCGGCACGGGCCTGAGCCGATTTTTCAAACACATACATACCACCTGCAGGTACGGATACCGTTTCGTTAATCAGGTAAGTATCGGCATCCCCATTCTGCGTAGCCTTAACCGTCACGTTTTGCGCTTGGTTAAGCACAATGGCGGCACGCACGGTATAAGTATTGCCTTGCGTCAGCGACAATTTATTGACAGGAACCATCCAGAATTGTGCCTGCCAAGTAGTCGTGGTAGCATGGTTCAGGGTCACATCCATGGTGTTACCGTTAACCGAATAGACATAATCGTAAATTTGGGTCCAATCCCAAGTATGGGCCATATAGGGGTCTGCCTGTCCGAAGGTAGTTGTCAACGCACAGGTCGTACGAGTTGACGTACCCAATGCCGAAGCCTTTACAGACTGTTCCAAATCGCCACAACGAGCCTTGATGGTACCCCATCCAGCCGTTGCCTTGGTATAGGTTACGGTTACTGTTTCGTTCACCAAACCACCCACAGGGACTAATGTCGTTTTCGACAAAACAAAATCGGGGTTCGATATGCTCAAGGTAACATTGCCAGTAAGGTGGCTACCGCTTACCTTGAACTCGGCCGTACCGTTTTGACCGTCAATGGTCCAAGGAGCGACCATCGACAAGTTAGCTACACCCGAACCACCTTCGATGTAATAATAGATATCATCGAATGCCAGTATACGACCGGCTTGAACATTTTCGCCCGTGCCTTGCATAAAGGAGAATGGCTCAAACGAGCTGGCTTCACCCAACTGGAGATAGAGTGACGAAACCGGAATTTCGTATTCGACCCAAGCATTGGTGCGGGTCGGTGTGATGGTAATCGCCGAACCGGCAATGTTGACATTGAACGGTTGGTTGCTGCTCGAATAGTAGGCAAAGTGCAACTTGTAATTGTTCAAGTTTGCATAATCCAACTGTTGGTTCACTACATAACCCGAGCCGTACCAGCCCTTGTTGCCCACTTGCAGGGCAATGCAACCGTCGCCTTCGAAAGCGTTCACGTTGTTAACCACCGTCATCGTGGCTTGAGGCGGATTCTCGTAGTTGGTGTACCAGATATTGAAATCAGATCCACCCCAGTTCAGTACCGAACCGTTGAAGTCACGGTCGCTCATCAGCACCACATAGTCAGCATCGATTTGCGGGATACCCGAGAAGTACGAGAACACACGGCCTTGAGCTTCAACGCCATTGCAAGTGGCCGTGATTACAGAGTTGGCTGTAGTCGTTCCTGTGTAGGTAATAGTGATGGTTTCGTTGACCGTTCCGTTGGTCGGTATCAACGTTGTTTTCGACAACTGGAATGCGGGATTCGACGAGACGAGCGTAACGTTTCCGTTCAAATGGCTACCGCTGACGAGCATCGTAGTCGTACCGTTTTTGCGTTTGATTTGGCTGACAGCGTCGTTGACCACCAAGTTGGCCACATTGCTACCGCCCTGTTTGTAGAAGTAAATATCGTCCCAAGCGAAAGTACGGCCATTCATATTTTGCTCGTTGTTGCCTTGATTGAATGACAAGGGAACAATGCTGGCGTCAATACCCAACGTCGGGTTGAATTGAGATACCGCAATATTATATTCGCGCCATTGGTTGGCAGCCGTCGGCGTAAATTGGATCGACTTGTCGCCCACCGTCAGCGTAAACGGATTGGTGTTGCTTGTTTTCAAACGGAAGTGCAACGTGTAATCGCGCAAATTACGGTAATCCAAGGCACTGCCCGAATAGGCGAAACCTGCACCATACCAGCCTGAATTGCCTACTGTCATTGACAGGCAATTGTCGCCTTCGGCAGCAGCCTCGTTGCCGGCAGTCATTGTATTCTCCCAAATATAGAAAGGTGCAGAGCTCCAGTCAAGCACAGAGCCGTTCAACGCTTCGTCGCGGAACACCTTTACGTAATCCGTATTGATTGTCGGAACTGCACCACAAGCGGCACTGTTATTGGTCAAAGTCGATGTCGGATATTCGTCACGGTCTTGATAGATGCGAATCCAATCAACCTGCATGGTACATTGTTGGAAATTGTTGGGAATTTGTCCTACATACGTGCCGCCCAAGGCAATATTCAATATCAGATAGAACTCGTAATCGCGGAAAGCGGCCAAACCGTTGCCATCGGTAGCATCTTGCAACCCCATGTCGGCCATATAGTGTTTGTTACCGCCATCAGCATCGGCCACATAGCCAACCATGTGGTTGGGGGTCCATTCCAAGCCATAGATACGATAGCGGGCGCCCAATTGCTCGCCATAGGAATACGACTGGCCCCATTCGCCGTGGTTATAGCCACCATTGATACCCGTATAGTTCCAGTGATAAGTATTAATAGCGGTGTTACCCGTATTGGCATCGGCTTTGCACATCATCTCAAGGATGTCGATTTCGCCGCAATACGGCCAGTTGCCGCCATGAGCGGTACCCAACATCCAGAAGGCAGGCCACACACCCGATGCGTATGCCGGCATTTTGATCAATGCCTCGATTTTGCCATACTTGCACATCACCTTATTACGGGAAATGATACGTGCTGAAGTAAAATTAGAGCCATTGTAATTTTCGCGCTTTGCAGTAATTGTCAGCACGCCATTGGCCACACTGGCGTTGTCAGTACGATTGGTGTAATACTGGCTTTCGCCGTTACCCCAGCCACCGCCGCCGGTTTCATACGTCCACACCGAAGTGTTCAGATAATCGCAATCGAATTCGTCGGACCACACCAACTCATAGGCGGCGTGAGATTCGATTGAAAATGCCAGCCAAGCGAACATGGCGACACACAGGTTCAGTAACTTTTTCATTGTATTTTGATTAAAATTGGTTATTCTGCGCTAAAACGCATTTGCAAATATAGCGTTTATTATTCAGTTGTGCGATTACTGTCGTAAAAAATACGACATTGTAGTAGCATAGAAACAAAAGTGAAGTATTGTAAGTGAATCTCAAAAAAAATAAGGAAGACGGCTTTTAAAGTCGTCTTCCTTATACGTACGATGCCATTACAGCACCGCTATGAAATCATTAGTATTGGGTCTTAGAAATGAATGCGTTGAACTCCTCTTCCGAAACATCATTCATCCGCAAACCATCTTGCCACAACAAGTCGGGATAAGTTGCGCGAAGCGAATCAACCGACTTGTCAACAGGTGTCATTCCGGAGGTACAGAAAGGTTTCAACACAATACCTTTGAGGTTATAGGTTTCAACAAACGTATTGATGACACGCGGAGCTTCGCCAGCCCATATCGGATAACCGATATAGATGGTATCGTAGTATTCCGTATTCAAATCCATCGGTAAAATTGCAGGACGGATAGCGCGGTCGTGTTCCTCAATTTGGTTGCGCGAATCAGGAATACGCCAGTCCAAATCTTCGGGGGTATAGAGTTGTTCGGGAACAATCGCTTGGATTTCTGCACCAAGTGCCGTAGCTATACGTTGTGCTGCAGCCTCAGTCTGACCTGTAGCCGAAAAATACACAACCAATGTCTTTTTCGGTTTTGCACAGGCAATAATCCCAAGCATCAGCACCGAGGCCAATGCAAACAACAGCCATTTGCGTCTCTCTATTTTTTTCATACTTCTCTCTTATTTATCTTACAATTACATTTTGATTACCTTGAAACTGTCAGATCCAGCCGAAGTTACGACTTTCACGATATATGTACCCTTGTCGTAGTTACCCAAGAATACGGGTTTTTCGCTTGTCGTTGCCTGCAACAGCGTACCCGACAAGGTATAAACCAGCACATCTGCAACTTCGCCACTGGCAACATTCACATAAACGAATGCCGTCGTCGGATTCGGATACAAATCAATCGATGCGGTTTCTACACTAACAGCCTCGACATCCGTAAGTTGTTCCCATTCTGGAGTTTCGGAGCCTTCGCTACCATCCTCATCGTCTGGGAGGGGTTCATCCACTTCGTAGTGGGTATAACGATAGTCAACAATGTGACGACGCTGGCCCTGATTGGTGGTGTAATAGGTACTTGCAATCGTATCGTTGATAATGCGGTCGAAACCACCCATCGTACCCGAAATATTGACATTGCAGGCATGGTGAACCCATACACCCGGACGCTTGGGTACCTCAATGGAGTTCTTAATCATGATGCGGGCTCCTTGGGTATAGATAAACACGTCGTAAATACCCAACATCGAAGCATAGTGGTTCTGCACATCGGGACCGACCTTGTAAGCCGAGAAACCGTTACGCGTTTGTGTGTGGCTCTGATAGTCGCCTTGATCCAAAACGTCATACGGAGTTTCGCACTGCAAGAAGTAGCATTTACCGTTTTCGCCCTTCCACAAGGCTTGATATTGCTGGAAGTGCTCGTTGTGCAAGCCATAGACCACCACGTCGCTACCTTCAACAACAATACCGTTGTTACAAGTATTGCGGTCCCAACCTACACCGTCGCCGTGGTCGGCACGCCAAATCCAGAAGTGGTCGCCAATCACATCGTTGCTATTGATTTTGAGGGCAACCGACACATTTACGTCCCAAGGTTTGAAACCTCCGATACGGAAGAAGCAGTCGGCCAACAATGTCGGGTTAGCCGTATGACGGACATTCGATTTGTTCGGACCGACACGCAACAGGTTTTCGGAGCTGTAGAATGTATCGAACATAAAGCTGGCGATGGTCACACCATCGACATCACCGACGATTACCGCCGAAGAACTGCACGTTTCGCCAGGAATCAGCGTGGCATAACCGGTACCAAGCAAAATTGTATTCGGATTGTTAACTACCAGCGGAGCCTCGAGTACATATTGTCCCGGAGTGAAGAACAAGTGCTTGCCGGCACGCAATTGTGCATTCAGCGTGGCAGCGGTAACACCGGGTTTGGCTACATAGAAATCGTTAAGAATATCGTAAACGGTTCCTTGACCCATATTGGTCTTGGTGTACGAAATGCCGGTCGAGTTGGCCTCGCGCAAAGCCGGGCGGAACACCTTGAAACGATTGGTTTGTGTATCGAAGAACAAGAACGGTTTCTCGCGGATCACCGGGGTAGTCGCTTCGCGGCTCACATTGCCCCAGCCACGTTCAATTTCATTGGGGCTCCAGTTATCGCTGTTTCTACCCATATCGGTACCAGGGCCGAATTCAATACCTTGCATAGCCCAGTTCCAACCGCCTTGATAACGGCCGATACCATTTTGCATATAGCAGTTACGGAGATAGAACTGTTGTTGCGACCACGATCCGGCATCGCGCATAAAATAGCAGTCAGAGGCAAAACCTCCACTGGCCCATCCAGCCCAATAGTCGAACTGACAAGGACGTTCCATCACGATACGACGGAAAGGCGCAGCCTGCGACACACCCCAAGCCATCACAGCATCACCGCCATCGGTTGCCGTCACTTGGAAGTTCTCGGCCGAACGCCAGAATGTACATGTGGCATTGTTGGCATCGAGCGGAGCCGGAGTCGCCAAGTAGAAAAGTTCGGTATCGTATGGCAATTTGCCCAAGCCGGCAATTGACATATAGTAAGCGATTTTGATGTCGCCCGTATTCAAATACTTACCCGGGTGAAAGTAAAACGAATAGCGGTTCTCGCTAAACTGATCGTGAAACATGGCGTCGTGAATCGCATTGATTTCGGCAGAAATTTTTGCCTGATCGTCGGACGGATGATAGAAATACACGTTTTCGCCAAACAACTCGGTTTCGAGCGACAAGGTGAATAACACATTGTCATTCTCAAGCACCCTATAGTAGTACTGATAAAGGTTGCCTCCGACATTATCGGTATAGGAGGTACCGGTTGACGTGCCGATTGTGGTAAAATTAGAGAACTTACCAGTCGAGCGTTGGATTGTGTAGGTTTTGCGATTCG
>JAGACJ010000103.1 GCA_017614195.1 Paludibacteraceae bacterium | reverse complement strand
CTCGCCCCAATAGCGCTGGCGCGAGAAGATGGCGTCGCGCAAGCGGTAGTTGACCTTGACGCGACCGATGCCCTTTTCGGCAATGTACTTTTTGGCGGCGGCAATGGCTTGTTTTACTTGCAGGCCGTTGAGGAAGCCCGAGTTCATCATCACGCCCTCTTTGGCATCGTAGCTTTCCTCGCTTACATCGCAACCCTCGATGAGCGGTATGATGGGCAGGTTAAAGTGCTTGGCAAAGGCGTAGTCGCGGCTGTCGTGGGCTGGTACGGCCATGATGGCGCCGGTGCCGTATCCGGCCAGCACATAATCCGAAATCCATACGGGAATTTGATCCCCGGTAAACGGGTTGATGGCGTATGCCCCGGAGAAAACTCCTGTTACGCGGCGGTCGGCAATGCGCTCGCGCTCGGTGCGGCGTTTTACCATGTCGAGATAGGCTTGTACCTCGGCTTTCTGCTCCGCTGTGGTGATTTGCGCCACATACTGGCTTTCGGGGGCGAGCACCATAAAGGTGACGCCGAAGGTGGTGTCGCAACGGGTGGTGAAGACGGTCATGTAGTCGTTGGTGCCGGCAATCTGGAAGTTCATCTCGGCGCCTTCGCTGCGGCCAATCCAGTTGCGTTGGGTCTCTTTGAGCGAGTCGGTCCAGTCGAGGGTCTCGAGGCCGTCGAGCAGGCGTTGGGCGTAGGCCGACACGCGCAAGCTCCATTGGCGCATCACTTTTTGCTCAACGGGATAGCCGCCACGAACCGACAGCCCTTCGCTTACCTCGTCGTTGGCCAGCACGGTACCCAATTTGGGGCACCAGTTGACCTTGAGGTCGGCCAGGTAGGCGATGCGGTAGTTCATCAGAATGTCGCGCTGCTGCTTTTCGCTCATGCTGTTCCATGTGGCGGCGTCGAACGGGTCGGTGTCGGAGCAGGCGGCATCAATCGCGGAGTTTCCGTTTTTGGCGAATTCTGCCACCAAATCCTCGATAGGACGGGCTTTCCCGGCCTTTTTGTCGTACCAATGGCCGAACATTTTGATAAAGGCCCATTGGGTCCATTTGTAGTATTTCGGGTCGCAAGTGCGCACTTCGCGGTTCCAATCGTAGCAGAAACCGATTTTGTCGAGCTGCTCGCGGTAGCGGGCAATGTTCTTGGTGGTCGTTACCTCGGGGTGCTGCCCGGTCTGTATGGCGTATTGCTCGGCAGGCAGGCCGTAGGCGTCGTAGCCCATCGGGTGCAAAACGTTAAACCCTTTTAGGCGTTTGTACCGGCTGAAGATGTCGGAAGCGATGTATCCGAGCGGGTGGCCGACGTGCAGTCCGGCTCCCGAGGGGTAGGGAAACATGTCCAAAACATAGTATTTCGGCCGCTGGCTGTCGGTCTCGACTTGATATACGGCGTGTTCTTTCCAGTACTTTTGCCATTTCTGTTCAATGGCGCTGAAGTTGTATTCCATATTGGTGTTTGTTTTGCGGTGCAAAGGTACAAAAATCTGCGATTAAAATCCGTATAAATCGGTTATTTATTTTTTGTGTGTGGAGACGCGATTAATCGCGTCTGTACATTGCACAATCCCGCCAATATCATTACCTTTGCACCAGCGGCAACCCAAATGCCGCGAATATCTTAATTTTAATCTTTATGAAAAACAAAAATGAAATTGTTCTGTATCAGCCCGATGAGGCGGTAAAATTGGAAGTTCGTCTCGAGAACGAGACGGTGTGGCTGAATCGTCAACAAATGGCGGTCTTGTTTGGCCGCGATGTAAAGACAATTAGTAAGCACATCAATAATGCATTGAAGGAAGAACTGGCAGGTCTTGTGGTAGTCGCAAATTTTGCGACTACCACTCAGCATGGCGCGATGGCGGGGAAAACCCAAACTCACGATGTAGAGTATTTTGGACTTGATGTCATTACTTCAGTGGGGTATCGTGTAAAATCTCAACAAGGTATTTATTTCCGTCGATGGGCTAACGCTGTCTTGAAGGAATACTTGATTAATGGGTATGTTGTCAATAGGAAAAGATTTCAGTGGAAGGAAAGAACAGAAGATAGAATCGCTTTGATTGAGAATCGGTTGGAGGATCATCAAGAAAAAATCGATTTCTTTGTCCGCACGGCGCTTCCGCCTGTCGAAGGTATATTTTACGAAGGACAGATGTTCGAACCGTTTGAATTTATCAACAAATTAATCCGGTCAGCCAGGCATCGTATTGTGTTGATAGACAATTATGTGGACGACACGGTGCTGCTTCGTTTGGCCGAACGCGGGGATGCCGTTACGGCAACCATTTACACCCAGCAAACATCCCCTTCGTTTGCCGTGGCGCTGCAAAAACACAATGCACAATATTCACCGATAACGGTGCATCATTTCACCAAATCGCACGACAGGTTTCTGATTATTGACGACGACGTGTATCATATCGGTGCGTCCATCAAGGATTTGGGAAAGAAATGGTTTGCCTTCTGCAAAATGCAAATGACGGCGAAGGAAATATTAGGGCGGTTATCTTAATTTTAATCTTTATGGAAAACAAAAATGAAATTGTTCTGTATCAGCCCGATGAGGCGATAAAATTGGAAGTGCGTCTTGAAAATGAGACGGTATGGCTGACGCAAGCCCAAATGGCAGAGTTGTTTGATAAGAATCGAACGGTTATTGGCCGTCATATCCGAAATATCTACAACGAGGGAGAACTGTCGCGCGATATCACATGTGCAAAATTTGCACATATGGGTAGTGATGGTGACCAACTGTATCAATATATTGCGTACAACCTCGATGTTATTATATCGGTCGGCTATCGTGTAAAGTCGCAGCGCGGAGTGTTGTTTCGACAATGGGCCAACCGGGTGTTAAAAGATTACATTCTAAAAGGATATTCCGTCAATAGTCGTATTTCAAGCATTGAAACTCAACTCGAAAGTCACAAACAGATTCTTGCCGAACATTCCGAAAAAATCGATTTTTTTGTTCGAACAGCTTTGCCGCCTGTCGAAGGTATATTTTACGAAGGACAGATGTTCGAACCGTTTGAATTTGTCAACAAATTAATCCGTTCTGCCAGGCATCGTATTGTGTTGATAGACAATTATGTGGACGACACGGTGCTACTGCGTTTGGCCGAACGCGGGGATGCCGTTACGGCAACCATTTACACCCAGCGAACCTCCCCTTCGTTTGCCGTGGCGCTGCAAAAACACAATGCACAATATTCACCGATAACGGTGCATCATTTCACCAAATCGCACGACAGGTTTCTGATTATTGACGACGATGTGT
>JAGACJ010000102.1 GCA_017614195.1 Paludibacteraceae bacterium | reverse complement strand
CTACAGCGGCGGTTACGAATGGCCAATGTTGCCCGAGTCGACGGCCCGCTACTACCTGACAGTAACCAATGGTGCTTGCGTCGAGACTTCGGATATCGTGGTAATCGTCAACCCGTTGCCCGAGTTTACCGTGTCGCAGAGTGCTCCCGAAGAGGCTACATTGGTACAAATCTCAACAGGTGCCGAACCATACGACTATTACCTCGACGGCGGCAGTGTCCGCATGGAAGAACTTGTCTTTGACGTGAAACCGGGCGAGCACTATGTGACGGCTATTGATGTAAATGCTTGTGAGGCTGTCGTTACATTCGAAATTGACAAGTCGAAAGTTCCTTTGATTATCCCGAGTTTCTTTACTCCTGACGGCGATGGTGTAAACGATGTTTGGGAGATTGGCAATATTGGTCGTTATCCTAGTGCCATCGTCAAGATTTATGACCGTTTCAGTAAATTGGTCGCCGAATTTAGAGGCGCAGAAACAAGCTGGGATGGCACTTACAATGGTCACCAATGTGTATCGACCGACTATTGGTATTACATTGATATCCCCGAGTTAGGCAAACCTATCTCAGGTCACGTAACCTTGTTTAGAGGCCGTAAGGATTAAAGAGAACATAAGAAATTCTAATAAAAGAAAAACGCTGCGGACATTGCCACAGCGTTTTTCTTTTTAAGGGTTTCTTGATGATTCTATTCTTCTTTTCCAGACTCTAACCGTTCTTCATCCGGTGTCCAATTTTCTTCCTTAAAGTCAGCGCTAAAACGTTGGAAGTAATCTTCAAGATCTTCTGCGCGTTCCAATTCCATACGTTTACGCATGCGGTAGCGAAGCATCTCAACACCACGCGTTGACATATTCATCAGCGGTGCGATTTCTTTTGTTAGCAATCCCATACGTATATAAACGCACAACTTGCGTTCTTTTTTATTGAGCCATGGGTATTGTTTGGTCAACTCTTGAATGAAATGAGCATGAACAATGTCGAAATTCTCTTCAAACAGTTTCCAATCCACATCTTGCTCGATGTTATTTGACAGTTTTGTTTGTAGCATCACGGCCTTGCGAAGTGCCTGGTCGATGTTCTTGTTCTGCAAATCCAACTGTATTTTCTTCAAGTCTGACTTGATATCAGAAAGTAATTCGTTTTTATTCAAACGGTTAAGTGTGACGTTGGCCAGTTCTTGGCTTTTGCTCTTCAGCTCTAATTGTACGTGTTCGTTTTGCAATTGGAGAATTTGTTTTTCTTTCTCATGAGCGTCCTCAAGGAATTGCAACTCCCTTTGACGCATCTCAGCATCCTTCTGAAGTGCAAGTTTTTGTTTGCCCAATTCGATTTTGCGTCTCGAATATAGGTATAACATGTAAAGAACTGACAAAATGATCAGACCGAGAATGGTGTATGCCCACCATGAACGGTACCATGGAGGTCTTACTCTAAAAGTGAATACGCGTTCGCTTTCTTTGCCTGTAATGCCCGACTTGGATTTGACGTGGAACGTGTAGGATCCTTCTTTTAAATTTGTGTATTCTTTGATATTGCTGGTTCCCCATGTGCTGAAATCCTCTTCGAGCGGTTCCAAACAATAACTGTACAGCAGCGTTTCGTTCGAATCAAAAGAACCGGCCACAAGGAATCTCAAAGAGTTCATTTTGTACGGGATGCTGATGTCTGATGCAAGACTCGTGTAAGAATCACCATATATCAGACTGTCTTTAGAATTTGTCGAATACAAACGCCGCAAATAGGTCGAATGCTCATAATGTGATTTGGGGTTCGAAACTTTGTCATAGTCAGCAATGGCGAAACCCGACACATTGCCTATGATGGCCTTGTTGTTTTCGACCGGCATCAAGGAGTAGAATCCGCCGATGAAGAAGTTTGGAATGTTGAGGACTTCAACACTTTGATGATAGGAACTGGTCTTGTTGTCGTAGGGGCAGATGAGCAATTCATCGCCGCTGATGAACCAGATGTTCCCGTTATTGTCGGTGTCAATGGCAGAATACAGGATATTTCCTCTCATTTTGTTGAAGAAGTTCTCGTCGTCAGTCACTTCTCCTTCGGGAGAGATGACTTTGCAGTGATTGTCACCGCTAATGATTATGCGGTTGTTGATTTTGAAAATGGAGAAATAGTCGTTGGGGTTATCGGCTTTAATCCTTACCTGACTGGTACAGGAGTCTTTGGCTTCGTTGAGTGCAAGTTCTTCAATTCCGTTACCGCTTACGACCCAAATGTTACCGTCTTCGTTTATTTCAAACAGGCGGGCAGTAGAGTAGAACCCTTTGACATAATTGCCTAAGGACCAGTTGCCGTTGTGCTTTTCAAGAATGTAAAAGCCATTGTAACTACCAGCTAACGCCAGATTCTCATTGTTGGGGAATTTGCGCACTTGCCAGAAACCGTCCCTTTTTGAAATGGGAATGACCCCTTGCTTGCTAACCTTGAACAATCCGCGGTTGTGGCTACAGATGATCTCTGAATCGATTTCGTCCAAATGCCATACTTGTCCCGACGACTCGGGAACCATTTTCAAGTTGGTGACCCGCTCTGACGACTCTATGGGATAATCGTCGTAGAACAGACCTTGGTTGGTTCCCAAATAAATGGTGTTGTCTTTGATGATACTGCAGTAACCGGCACCTTTGGAGTTCATTGTACCGTATAAGTGTTCGATGGAAGAACCCAGGAAGATTCGGTCAATACCGCAGTCCAACCCTAACCAGAGAGAGCCGGAACGGTCAAACTCCATGGTCAAAGCCGTGTTGTTTTGCAAGCCATTCTGATTGTTGATATAACGGGCATTTTTACCATTTGAATCCATGATGACAATACCATTCATAACGGTGCCGACTGCGATGTATTTGTCGTTAGTGGCCAATGAGAACAACTCGTTTTGACTGATGAACGCATCGGCTTCAGTAGGAAAAGGTACGATTTCCTCGCCGTTGAACAAATACAGTCCCGAAAAATCGGTGGCAATCAGCATTCCTGACAATCCATAGGGCTGCATGCTGCGGATTCCTTTTTTTCTGAGCAGTTCCGAGCCCCGCAAGGCATTCAGGTTCTGCCCGGTTAGCAAGTAGATGCCGTCGGTCGTGGCTAAATAAATTCCGTTACGGATTTTAGCGGAACAGAAAATGTGAGATTTCGGCTCGACAGCGGAGAACTCGCCGGCTTCGTTGATGATGAAAATGTGTTTGTGTGTCTGCACATACAATTCGTCGTGTAGTAGCAGGATATTCCAGGCTTCTCCGAAATTTTTGTATTGGTCGGGAATACTGTCCGAAAGTCGTTCGTATGTGAGTTTGCCCAAACTGTTGGCGGTGAACTTTCCGAATTCATTCGAACCTCCGACAAATAGTGTTCCGTCTTCCTTGACTGCGATAGAGCGTACAACACTCGAATTCCATAAACCGTAGTTGTTCCAACCTGTTCCGTCGTATTCCAGCAAACCGTAATTGTTGCCGAAATACATCCATCCGTTGTTGTGCTGAAGTATGTGCCAGTTCTGTGTTCCAGCCCCGTACTCTTTGGGTGTGTAATTGACGAGAGGCACTTGCCAGGCGGCATGAACCATTACACTCATGGCAACAAAAAACGACAAAAGCGTGAGTTTTTTCATGGTTTGATTTGTTTAAGGTATTGCATTTGCAAAAATATGAAAAAAAGTGTATATTGCGTTAGAATTCAAAAAGAAAGTTTTTGTAGAATTTTAAACTGCTTGAATATCAATCTTTTGGTAATCGTATGAGAAGTTTTGTCGTATCAAATATCCGTTTTGAAGTATTTTGGTAGGGGGTAAATTTTCTCTTTTGTACGATTAATGTGCATCTTTGCAGTAGAAGAATCTTGAACCAAATATAAAATATGAAAAAGTTGTTAATTCTTTGGGTCTCCCTCGTATTTGCGAGTGTCGCTTTTGCCCAGGATGTCGTAAAGGTTGGGAAGGGCAGTTATGCCGCATACGCCCCGTATTCCGAATCCGCATCCACAGATCATGGCGGTTGTAATGCCTATTACATGGAACACCGTCCGGTTTATCTGACCGAAAACGCCAAAAACAAACCGATTCCATCAAATGACTGGTGGACAGATTTGTTGGTAAGCCAGTATTCCGGTGAATTATGGGCTTATCCCCAAAAGGTAAGTGCCATGTCGACTGGTATTCGGATTGAATTTCCCACTTATTGGAACAATACCGGTAACGAAGTGCATTCAAAATCTCACATCAACGTGGGGGCACAGTCGTTCTATCCCGAATCCGCCGCTGCCGATGATTGGCATGATTGGGGCTTTCGCTTTGCCATGCAAGACGGAGGCAAGGAAATGCTGGTCACGTTGGCGCATGGTATTCCCTTTACCTGGATAGAGTGTACCGGAATCGTCCCTTATCTGGCATACGACAACGCCACCTATATTGTGAATGGCGAAATAGTCACCCCTCCGTTTGTGGCTTCTTCGTTTGTATTGCAAGTCAATGGAGACAACTATGGTGTATATGCTCCAGACAATACGAATTTTGTTGTCAGTGACAAACGCCTCGAGGCACGTTTCTCTGGCAGCGACACTTATCTGGTGATCGGTGCGCTCCCAAGTGCCGATGATTTGTCTGCATTCGAGCCCTATGCCTATAATGTGCCGCGCAACACCCAAGTCAATTGGAACTATGTCCCGACCGAGGGCAAACTCAAGACAACATGGAATGTGACTGCCGAAAACTTGAAAACCGGTGCGATGAACGGTCAGGTGTTGCAGGGATTCATTCCTCACCACTATAAGAATTCAACTTGTCATTTCTCCTTTTTAACCCAAACTTATCTTACTCCCCGCGGCACGATGAAACTGGCTGCCGGAAACTCGTTTGGAATCGACTATGATTTTAACGGCATTTTGCCGTTCTATCCGCAGCCGATTCGCAATGGCGCCTTGGCCAATCCCTATAATCGGGACCGCATGGTGTCGATGATCGAAGATTATGCTAAGAAAGGCACTTTTGGTTCAGATACCTATTGGGGTGGCAAAGGATTGACCCAGATGGCTCATTACATGTGCTTCGCTTACGAGATGGGCGAAACCGAGTTGTTCGAAATGTGCAAAAGCCGTTTGAAAGCCATTTTGATTGACTGGTTGACCTATACGCCGGGCGAGACCCAAAAGTATTTCGCCTACTATCCCCGTTGGGGCGCCATGGTCGGATTTGACCCAAGTTATGATTCGGACACGTTCAACGACCATCATTTCCATTATGGTTACTATACCTATTCGTCTGCGCTGCTGGCCATGTTCGATGAAGATTTCCGTCAGAACTATGGCGACATGATTACCCTTGTGGCACGTGATTACGCCAACTGGGAACGCAATAGCACGGATCTGCCTTTCTTCCGTACACTTGACCCGTGGTGCGGCCACTCGTTTGCAGGCGGTATGGGCGGATGGCAAGGCAATGGCCAGGAATCGTCGTCCGAAGCCATGCAGGGCTGGGGCGGTATGCTCCTCTTGGGTGCCGCTTTGGGCAATGACGCCATGCGTGACGCCGGTATCTTCGGGTATGTGCTGGAAGCGCGAGCTACGGCCGAGTATTGGTTTGACCGCGATCGTGAAAATATCGACTATACCAAATATACGTCGCCTTGGAGCACCAACCTGACAACGCAAGGCGTGGGCTGGTGGACGTGGTTCTCGGGCGACCCCGTTTGGATGCATTCGATCCAATGGTTGCCGATTTCGCCGATCTTGAAATATTTGTATGAAGATTTGGATTTTGCCGAATGGGACTTCAATACCATGATGGCTGGCAAGGACATGGGCGATTGGACCGAACAAGGAGGCCTTGGCGGCGAGTCGGGCATCGGTAACGTCTGCTTGAGCTACATGCAGATCTTTGATCCTGACGGTGCGGCAGCTATTTTTGACCAGATGTGGGATGGTGATTATGCTTTGGCAAAAAATACCGATACAGGAGGTATCACCTATTTTATCACACACATGCACCGTACTTACGGCGAAATCCAATGGAATATCCATGCAGACCAGCCGTTGACCACGGCTTATGCCAAGGACGGCAAATTCTATTATGTGGTGTATAACCCCAAAAATCAAGAGCAAACGGTTACTTTCTACGAAGGTAATACCCAAAAAGTCCGTTTCAAAGCGCCTGCCAACAAGCTGACGGTTTATTCTGACGCTCCAGTGCTGACTTCTATTGAAGTGACTTCGCCCGCAACAACGGTTGCTCGTGGCGCACAGGCGCAAATGAAAGCCGTGGCATACGATCAGTATGGCGCAACCATGAACAACGTGATGCTGGCATGGACGACCACTTCCGGTACGGTAAGCAATGCCGGCGTGTTTACGGCTCCCAATGCCAACGGCAACGCGACAATCACCGCCACTTCGGGCGGTAAGAGCGGATCGGTTACGGTTCGTGTTAACAATGCACCGGTACTATCGTCCGCCACGTTGATTCCTTCGGTCGAGTCTGTTGAAGTTGGTACCGAGATGAAATACAGTGTGTCACTTTTGGATCAATACGGAGACCCGTTTGCCGCAGACCGTACGTGGACTGTACTCTATGGAGGAAATGTGGTTGCCAATGATTCGGTATTCGTTGTGAACAACATCGGTACCTATACGATACGTGCCAATGCGGCCGGTAACCAATACCAAACCAATTTGCTCGTGTTGCCGGCATATCCGAATATCGCCCTTCATAAGACCTGTACGGCCTCGTCGCACGAAAACGGCGGTACCGTTGAGGCAAATGCTACCGATGGCGCCAATAATACGCGTTGGAGTAGTCTTGCCCGAGATGGAGAGTGGATTTATGTCGACTTGGGCGTTAACAGTTTCATCTCAAGTGTGGGTATCCGCTGGGAATTAGCATTCGCCTCGCAGTACGAAGTCCAAATTTCTGACGATGCCAACAACTGGAATACCGTCAAAGTCGAGACGGGAACCAACGGCTATGTCCTGACGAATGTCGGACTAAGCGGTCGTTATGTTCGTGTCTATGGTCTGGAACGTGCAACGAACTATGGCATTTCGATGTATGAGTTCGAAGTGTTTGGCGTTGCGGGTGATTTGGCGAATAATGCTGTGCTAGGGTTGGATATTACGCCCAAAAAAGACCGTATGCTCGAAACCGAAACACTCCAACTTTCGGCAAAGGCCTACAACAAACTTGGCAACGAGGTGGCTGCAGATGTTACGTGGGCAGTTACATCGGGCAATGCCACCATTTCGAATACCGGCTTGCTAACTCCGACCGGTTTCGGTTCGGTGATCGTTTCGGCAAGTGCAGGAGGCGCGGTTTCGACCCATACGATTTTGGTTGAAGAGGGAATCCGTTTGCAATCAATTCAAATCGAACCGGCGGTTGCCTATCTGGTCAATGGTGAGCAGCAGACGTTTACAGCCCGTGCATACGACCAGTTCGGAGCAGAGCTTGACGAAGCATTCGCCTATACATTTACCGTAGACCATGCAGGATCCACTTTGAATAATGGTGTGTTTACCGCAGGAACGAACGGTACGTACCAAGTGACTGCCAAATATAATGATATCCAATCGACTGCAACTGTTACAGTGGCAAACTTCGGAAATATTAACCTGGCATTGAATAAGAAAACCTCGTGCAGCAGTTACGAGGGTGGTGGCACCTTGGCTTCGAATGTCAATGACGGTGACTATATCAGCCGTTGGGGCAGTATGTTTAATGACGGCGAGTACGTTATCATCGATTTGGAAGGTTACTACAATATCAACGATATCAAGATATTCTGGCAAGAGGCATACGCTACCGAATATCACATCGACATTTCGATGGACGAGGAGCGCTGGGAAGAAATCTACCGCTCAACCACCTGCTTGGGTGGTGATGAGGATTTGGCTGTTGCCGAAATCCCCGCCCGTTATGTTCGTGTGACAGCTGACAAACGTTACAATGCCGGTTGGGGCGTCAGCATTCGCGAAATCGAGATTTACGGAACCTCCGAAGCCGAGGCTCCTTATCCTGTCGAACTGCAGATTATGCCGCCTTATACCTTCTACATGGGAAAACCTGTTCAATTGACGGCTCAAGTGATTGACCAGTACGGTCATGAAATGAAACAGAACCCGTTACCCACCTTCTATGTGAATGGCGGCGGCTCGATAAATGCCTTTGGCTTGTTTACGCCGACCGAAACCGGTACGTGGGTGTTGGGCGCCGACTTTAACGGTCAAGTCAGCAATGGTTGTGAGATTGAGGTCAAACCCATTCAGCAGTTGACTACAATAGTGCTTGTTCCGGCTACCTCTTTGACTACGCAAAATACAAACGTTCAAATCGAAGCGTATGCATACGATCAGTATGGCAATCTGATGAATGTGGCCTTGAACTGGAATACAAATCTGGGAGCTGTCAATAACGGAGTGTTCAATTCGGCCAATCAAGGTACGGCAACCATTACTGCCACATCGGGAGGTGTTACAGGCTCGTGCTCGATTCAAGTGGTTGGCCAGTTGGTTGACAACTTGGCTTTGAAAAAACCAGCGTACGCCTCTTCGGGTAATGCTGCAGCGGGTGTCGATGGTAATGAGGGATCGCGTTGGGAAAGTACCTTTACTGACCCCCAGTGGTTCTATGTCGATTTGCAGGATATATATCAATTGACCTCAATGGAGATTCTTTGGGAAACGGCTTCGGCTTCCGACTATGAAATTCAAGTGTCGAACGATGCCGAAAACTGGGTGACTATTCTTGAAATGAATAACCTGCCGGCAGGAGCCAATCGTGTAGACAACTCAGTATTGGGTGGTGTCGGACGCTATGTCCGCTATTATGGTAAACATCGTACAACCAATTACGGCCATTCGTTCTACGAGTTCCGTTTGTATGGTGTGCTGCTTCCGGCTGACCAACCCTATTCAATTGAGTTTGTTGCTCCGCAAACCGACATCAAGACACGTGTTTCGTATCAATACAATGTTGTAGTGAAAGACAAGAACGGCAATGTACTCAATGGCCAGACTGTGATTTGGTCGGCTACCGGTGGTACGATTAACGCCAATGGCGAATATATGGCATCGCAAGCTGGCGAACAGACGATTTCGGCCATGGTAGGCAATGTACGTGCCGACTTGGTTGTAAACGCCACGTTGAACACTGCTGTAGAGGAAAAACCTGACGCAAGTTTCAACTGCTATCGTCAAGGCAACTTCCTGCATGTCGCCGGTAATCAGCTGACCGATGCCTGGTTGTATGATTTGAGCGGACGCCTGATAACCGGTAGCGTCCAATCTTCCGACGAACGTCTTGTCGCCACGCAAGGTTGCTATGGCGTATACTTCGTTTTGGTGCAATTCTCGGATGGTACCAAGCGTGTGGTGAAGATAATGTTGTGACACTTTTTCGTGTAAACATTTGATTTGATAGAACAGAAGTTAAGTGTAACTTCGAAGAGGGAGCCCGTTTGGACTCCCTCTTTTATTTTCTGCTCACAGTGTGTTAGAACGCGCTTTTTGATGTTTTTCGTGAATGTACGCCGTATATTTTCTTTGTTCGATGTCGTAGTAGTGTGAAATCTGAATTTATCCCTTGATGAGTTTTTTATGTAAAAAGGACGTAATTTCGCAGCGTATCTCAACTGGAGAATGCTGAATACGCTATACCTTAAAACAATCAAATATGAGAAAAAACCTAATTAGAATCGTTAGCTTACTCGGACTGTTCGCATGGATGCCGTTTACGGTATCTGCGCAGTATGACGGCTACACGCTGGTTTGGTCCGACGAGTTTAATGGTGGCTACACCAATGCAGACCCGACGACAGGTCTGGATATGGATGCCTGGAGTTTTGAAACCGGAGGCGGCGGTTGGGGAACCGGCCAACGCGACTATGCCACCCGCGACCGCGAAAACGTGGAGGTAAGCAACGATACGCTGAAAATCCGTACCCGTCGTGACAGCAACAAAAATCCGCAGTACACTTCGGGCCGTATCAATTCGCAGAATAAGAAAAGTTTCCTTTACGGAAAAATCGAAGCCCGTATTCGTACGGAGAATATGACCGAAAACGGACGCGGTTTCGCCTTCTGGATGATGCCGAACGGCCTGCCTGCCGGTTATGCGACGTTGGCATGGCCCCAAGGCGGAGAAATTGACATTTTCGAATACAACGGCATGTACCCGCGCTACAACCTGGGTTCGGTGCACTATTGCTGGGGTTGGAACAACAATCAGTGGGCCGGTAACGGTCAGCACGCCCAGGCAAGTAACGTGTACGATTCTGTTGACCGCTCGATCGAATATAATTCCGCTGGACGTGACGGTTGTAACACGCGTGCCAGTATGAACCAATCCAAGACGAACCTGCTGGGTGCGAACTGGCATACCTACGGCATCAACTGGTACAGCAACCGCATCGAATTCTATGTCGATCAGGATGTGTACCATGTTTTCCGCATTGATTACGAGTCTTGGTGCGGTGATTTCGAAAAACTGAACGATAAGGTGAAGGTGACGACCGGTTGGAACTATGCCACGCAGGCCTACAACAATTATTGGCGTACTTTCGAAAACCCCTTCTACATCATTTTGAGTGCCGGTGTCGGCGGAGCGCAGACTTACGGCGGTGACATCACCACCGGCAACAATCCCAACCAGTGGACGTGTACCACCGAAATCGACTGGGTGCGCTGCTACAAGCTCAACAGTTCCAATCCGCCGACGATCACCCTGAAAGTCAAGACCAACACCAATGGTTCTGTAACGGTTACGCCGACCCTCCAGAGTGGTGGCGCCATCGCTAAAATCGAATACATCAAAGACATCGTCCCGGTAGCTGCCACTTCTACTACCGCTCCCTTTACCTATACCTTTACCCCCACTGGCAGCTATCACACCATCTATGCCCGTGCCTGCAATGCCGACGGCTATTGGGG
>JAGACJ010000009.1 GCA_017614195.1 Paludibacteraceae bacterium | reverse complement strand
TTCCGCCTCATTCGTCTTGAAATAACCGTCGGGCTGCAAATAGTCATACACCGCAGGCACGAATCCCGGCCAGTCGCTTCGTCCGCGAATCTGACCCGAATAAGCCGCGAGATAGCCCAGTCCGTCGGCACTTTCCACGATGAGCACACCGAACATTTTGCCCTCTTTCTCGTCCAAAATCAGTTCGTTGATATAGGGCAACGCCTCGTCGCGAGCCGCCAGACAGAGCGCGTGCGGCTCGTAGCTGAACAAGTCGTTCATCTGCGAGGGAATCTCGCAGTCGCCTTGCGCCATCGGATGAACCACGATGTCTTTCCAGTCTTTCATCTTCCAAACGGCTTAAAATCAGACTTACCAATCTTCTTCGGGGTCGTCCCAACTGTCCGCTCCCCAAATGTCGCCCCAAGCGTCGTCGTCGAATTCCTTTGCGGGATTGACTCCGGGCGTATCGGGATTCGCTTCCGACACTCCGCCACCAATTTCGAACAGCAGTTCGTCAAGTTTCGTGTCCAACACTTTGATAGTTGGCTTCAAATATATTTTAAGTTCCATTTTTCTTTACTATTACTTTTTTACCTTTTTACCATTGTAAATATAGATGCCCTTCTGTGTCGGCTCACCGTTGAGTTTCCGACCGTCGAGCATATACCATCCGTTGTCGAAATTTGTTTCGCGGTTGTCGGTGAAGATTCCGCCAAGTCCCGTCGTTTCACCCTGATTGCCACCGAATGACATCATCAGCATCGAGGCAGTGGCAGCGGTGCTCGTCGGTTCAAAATAAGCGCGGAAAGCATCGACCGTAGCCGAATTCTGGCGCGTGAAGGCATTGCCGTCGGTGTTGAGAACGAAAATATCGTTCAGCGTCTTTTGCGCTACAATGCCCTTCATCTTGTAGTTGTCGCCCGAAGTGGCAGCGCGGAAGTCGCCCGAAACGGTTGCGTTTGTGCCGTGGAATGTGATGGGCAAGCCAGTCAGGTCGTTTTTCGATCCCCATTCAATGCCCGGAACGGCGATGAGCAGCGGACGAGCAGCCTTGATTTCAGCAGCGTGCGAGAAATTGACGATGCCACCTTCCTCGCTGCCGAACTCCATCACCCAGAAGTTTTTCTTGGTTTCAGTGGCATTGTGGAACCAGTCGATTGGGTAAGCCGAATATGCAGTATAAGCCGAACCTTGACTTGTCAAATCGACGGTTACGCTGCTCACATCGAACGGCAAAACGATGGTTGTCCAATTCTTGTAGTCGCGCGTCATTCCCGTGTCGAATGTGCGCGTGTAGGAGATATTCTCAGCCGTGAAGGTGACAGGCGAATAGAAGTCCGTTCCGTCTTGCAACGTGATGTTCTCAGCATTGCCGCCCTTGACGACATTTCTTCCATTCAGCGAAGAGGGAACATTGTCGTCTGCTCCAAAAATAAACAGCGTGTTTTCATTGCCGCCAGTGACACTTGTCACGCCAGAAATGCCCGAGAGATTCAACGCACTGACTTTTTCGTCGAGTACATAACTGGATTTTACATCTTGCAATTCACATGTGCCATCTGCCTGATAAACTTCAGGAACTGCCACACACAAGAAAGTCGTGAATCTATGAAGTTCACTACCACTGGGATAATAATAAATAATCCAGTATCGTTTCCCAACGGTGAGCCCCGAAAATTCGTAATTGATGCTTTCTGTCTGATTGCTTGCAATTTCTACAGGAACGTAAGCATCGCTAACTGTGGTATAAGCATTTCCCGTCGTATTCACAAGGAATCTAACACGTATCGAACCGATAAATGTTTCTGTACCATTGTTTTTGAAACTTGCTGTTCCTGTAAACGAATGACCGAGAATGTTGCCGTCCTGCATTTTATCCAGAACCGTGCTGACATGCGACAAATTGGGTGTTTCCGTCGAAGCCGCACCAATCTCCACATTCGATGTTCCGACAACATTGTTACCAGAGGCATCCGTCGTAATCCAAATGTTATAGTTTCCTTCTGTGGCAGGCGTAAATGAAAATTGTGTTGTGAGGCTTTTATTTTCTACAATGGTGACACCTGTCTTACTCTGATAACTTCCTTTTGTCGTATTTTTGCTCGCAAAAAGGTATAGCAAGCCGTAATATTCATCTCCGTTGTTCCGAATGGTCACATCAACAAGTTGCTCGCTTCCAGCTTTCTTACTGCCCCGATAATCAAACGAAATGGCATCCAAATCAAGAACGGGCTTGTGGAGCGTCAATGTAACAGCTCCATTGCCCACAACAGCTTCTACGTATTCCTTGCTGCTACTTACGTTTGAATACCACGTATCTGTACCATTTTCTTTACTAATCGGCACTATTTTATAGACTCCGTCAGGAAGTCCGCTTACGGAGAATGGGTAGCTGTCGTATCCCCATCCTTCTCCCAAAGTTGTATTTCGAGAACTTCCAATCAATGTAATGTCGCCATCATCCTTGATAAAACCGATACCAAAATCAAATGTATAGGTGTCATTTGTTTGATTCCTATAACTGCTGTAGATATTATTACCAGAAACAGATACTATTGAACTTGTCAATTTAATTTTGTCCAAGAAAACATCTCCATCATTGGGTTTTACACCGATAATGGCTGTCTGACCATAACTATAGCCGTCGCTTGTGGAACTGGCTCCAATGCCTGCTGTGCTGCCTGGATTTAAGACGGAAAGCAGGAAATAGCCATCTTGATGGCCGCCCCAACCCCAATTCACATGGAAAAGTTCATCACCGTCATAACCATCTACAACAAACTGGTGTCCACCACCCGACGAATCACCGCCATAAAGCACGGGGCGACCTTCGGCCAATTCTGCGTAGATTAAATTATTCCAATCGGCAAAAGTATAGTTTTTGCGATCGACTTCACGAGTTGTTTTGCTGTAATCAAAATAATTGACAAGAGCATAGGGATCCAAATAAGCTCCCGAGCCTGATGAGGTATAGTTCATCTCTACTGAAGCTCCACAGACTTTCATCAATGTGGCAACGGCTGTTTGTTGGTCGGCTGTTGCCCCATCTTCGTAAACGGGAAGCATATTGTCCCAATCGAAAACAGTTCCATTAGCAATTGAACCAACAGCAATGCTTCGTGTGTCCGTAGTATAAGAGGGAATCTTTGCAATTGTTTTCTCAGGCCAGCGATGATAGTACATCACTTGTGCCATCGCCGTTGCCACGCAGCCCGTCACACATATTTTGTTTGTGCTTGGGTCTGTCGGACAGAGATTATTAAACGGTTCATCTTGATTCCACTTCGATATCATCAGTGGAACGATGGAATTTTTCGTCGGGGCTTTCGCAATGACATTCTCGAACTCGGGATGCTCGTTCAACCACGCAATCTGGTCGGCGTAGCCTTGCAGCCATGCGCGCATGTTGTCGGGCATGTTGTCGGGATCGAAATTGCCGCTGTCGCTGTAGCCGAGGATAGGCTCCGTGCGGTCGTCGTTGGACACGATGACGAAACCTTCGTTTTTGGCCATTTTGAACACGTAGAGTCCGTTCACCTGCTTGGCCATGACCAATCGCGACGCAGCCGTGCCCGGTGCTCTTCTGGGTCGGCTGCCGTTGTTCTCGCGTTTCTGGATAAAATTACGGGCTTGTTCCAAAGCCTGCTGGGGCGTGACGCCCTCCGCTTTCACCATCGTCACCATGACGAGGGACAGCATCAGAAGTAAAATTTTTCTCATGTTTTCTATTGTTTTAATTCGATTATTATTTCATCTTGATGATATTAACCTGCAAAAATAAGGTATGTTTTTTATATTTCAGCCGAATGGAACGGAATTTTAAATATTTTTTATAAAATTTTTAATTTTTATTCCTTCATTTGCCGTTTTTTCGCCCACTAATCCGTAACTTTGCAGCCAAATTCAACATCAATGGTTATGACAGATGCTTTA
>JAGACJ010000101.1 GCA_017614195.1 Paludibacteraceae bacterium | reverse complement strand
GCATGACGATTTACTGGTATCCGTTCAGACGATAAAAGACCACACTTTCGTGGAAACAAGCGTCTCGATGTCAGATTAAACCTCATACAAACACCTATGAATTTCAAACTCGAATCGCCATATCAGCCGACCGGAGACCAACCCGAAGCCATTGGGCAGCTGTCGGAGCGCATCAAGGAGGGAGTCGCACATCAGACACTACTGGGTGTGACCGGTTCGGGTAAAACATTTTCGATTGCGAACGTCATCGAGCAAGTACAAAAGCCGACTTTGGTGCTAAGCCACAACAAAACCCTTGCCGCACAACTCTATAGCGAATTCAAAAAATTTTTTCCGAACAACGCGGTAGAATATTTCGTATCGTACTACGACTACTACCAACCAGAGGCATACATTCCGCAAACCGACACCTACATCGAAAAGGACCTGGCCATCAACGAAGAGATTGACCGCTTGCGGCTTTCGGCCACAGCAGCCCTGTTATCGGGACGAAAAGACGTGATTGTGGTATCATCGGTGTCGTGTCTGTACGGAATCGGTAACCCCGAGGACTTTACAAAAAACTGCATAGACCTGAAAGTCGGGCAAAAGTTGGTACGCGATGTATTCCTTCGAAAACTGGTAGCAGCCATGTATATGCGCGACGAAGTGAATTTCGGACGATGCAATTTTCGGGTCAAAGGCGACACCGTGGATATTTGGTTAGCCCATACCGACCTGATTGTCAGGGTTATATTTTGGGGAGACGAAATCGAGTCCATCGAATTACTCGACGCCAGTAGTTTAGATACGATTGAAGTGATGGACACCTACACCATATCACCTGCCAACATTTTTGTCACCACACAGGACAACACGAATCGGGCTGTTCGCGAAATAGAACTCGACTTGGGCAAACGCATTGAATACTTCAACGAAATGGAGCGCCCGCACGAAGCCAAACTGATAGAAGAACGCACTCGATACGATTTGGAGATGATCAAGGAATTGGGATACTGCTCGGGTATCGAGAACTATTCGCGTTACTTTGACGGACGTGAGCCGGGCACACCACCCTACTGTCTGATGGATTTCTTTCCGAAAGACTACCTGCTTGTCATCGACGAAAGTCATGTAACCATACCGCAAATCCACGCCATGTACGGCGGCGACCATGCACGCAAGAAATCATTGGTCGAATATGGCTATCGTCTGCCCGCCGCCTTCGACAACCGTCCGCTCAAATTCGAAGAATTTCAGGCCAAGTGCAACCAAGTGATTTATGTGAGTGCCACCCCTGCAGAATACGAATTAGCACAATCCGAAGGCATTGTGGTAGAGCAAGTAATTCGCCCGACAGGCATTGTGGACCCGCCCATCGAGGTACGACCCACCAAGCACCAACTCGACGACTTGCTGAACGAAATCAATGTTCGCGCCGAAAAAGACGAGCGTGTTTTGGTCACCACACTCACCAAACGCATGGCGGAGGAACTGACCGAATACTTACTGAAAAACGGCGTAAGATGCACTTACATTCACTCGGAAGTCGACACATTGGAACGCGTACAGATATTGGACAATTTCAAGGCCGGCATGTACGACGTACTGGTCGGTGTCAACCTACTTCGTGAAGGCATCGACCTGCCACAAGTTTCCTTGGTGGCTATTTTGGATGCCGATAAAGAAGGGTTCTTGCGGTCGCACCGCGCGCTGATTCAGATTGCCGGTCGCGCAGCGCGCAACATCAACGGCTATGTCATTATGTATGGCGACAACATCACCCCAAGCATGCAGCAAACGATAGACGAGACCCTGCGTCGCCGAAGCAAACAACTCAAATACAACGAAGAGCACCACATTACCCCAAAAACCGCTGGTGTCGCAGACAACCGCTCGTCATTCCTCGTTGACATTGACGAGCCACAAGAAACGCCACAGGCAGCAGATCCGGTTTTAGACTACATGAGTCAGGACCAGTTAAAGAAATCCATCGAATACACCCGACAAAAAATGCTCGAAGCCTCGAAAGCCATGGATTATCTGCAAGCTGCACAATATCGCGATGAGATGCTTCGCCTCGAAAAGCTCCTCAAATAACACAACAAAAAAGGAGAACCGTCAAACGATTCTCCTTTCTTATCTTTAATCAGGTAAATTACAAATTGCTGTTGGCCCGTTGCGAAGCAACATAGTTAATTCGTAACGCAAATACTTGACGCAAACGTTGCTTGATATCAGTTACAATACCCATTTTACATTCGCGATCGACTTTAAGCGCTACAACCATGTTCTGTTGCATCGTTTCATTTTCCATGGCTGCACGTTGGTTCTCGATATAAGACTTGATTTGATCCAAGTCATTGATAATCGCGTCATCGAGTTGAACTCGCGCTTCAGTACCATATTGCGCACGGTACTTGGCAGTCGGGTTACCCACATAAATAAAACGAACCAACTCCTTCTTCTCCAACTTTTGCAACTCCGTCGCCTCGGGGAAACGAATCTGCACCTGATAGTCAACCTCCTTCATAGAAGTTGAAATCATGAAGAAGAACAAAAGCATGAAAATGATATCGGGCAAAGAAGCCGTACTGATAGCAGGTATTTCTCTGGCTCCGGAATCTCTAAATTTTCCCATTATTTTTTCCCTCCATAATTTTTAGGTTCGCACTCCGAAATTTTGAGCGGATAGTAAGTCTTTAAGGCCTTCAGCTTATTCTTGGCCTCGACATCGTGCTCTGCACGCTCTTCAAGCTCAGCGTATGTCATGCCGAATTTTTCCTTCGACAATTCATTACGCACATCGTTGTACGCTGCAATCAATTCGTTCGTTACCTCAATATATGCGGAATAAGAAGTGCCACGGTCGTTTTGCAAAGAAATAATGTGGTCTTTGGTAACCATCACCTTGCCGAAATAGTCGATTTCCTCTTCGAACTTATCGGGCAACAACGGGCTGTTGTGACGGTTGGTGATGAATTCCTTTGTAATCTCGCGCAATTCATCAATCTTGGCATATTTTGTCTCGCCACCTACGGTAACCAACAATTGGTCTTCGCTGTTAATCAGCACGGTAAGCATGTTACGCACATTCACCTTCGCATCAACCTTTTCCTGTTCGGGGTTATAGGGAGGCAATTGGCGCGACAATCCTTTATTGACAGCCATGGTGGTGGTCATCAAAAAGAAGACGAGCAGCAAGAATGCGATATCGGCAGTCGAACTGGAATTGACTTCAGGTACCTTTTTCTTAGATCTTGCCATAATTTTCAATCAGTTTTTTATTTGATTTTCTTGGCAAAGCCACCCACCAACATCAGCACCAGCGAAATACAGAGCAATACGTATACACTGTACAACTGCATATCCACGAGGCGCAATTCAGTTTGAGAGGGGGTATAATCCAATCCCAATACATTTACATGGCCACCATTACTAATCAAGAAGGTAACCAAGAGAAGTACAACGAGCAAGGCCGGGCCAATCAAAGATTTCAAAGCGGCCTTGGGGTTTGATTTTACTCTGCGAACGAAACCGAGAACGACATCGACCAACACCAACACACCGGCAATGGCAACGAAGGCATACATCAAGTTAAGCAAAGTCGAAGTGAATTTCGGCTCCAAATACTCTGCATTCTCGTCCACATAACCGCCTAAGAAGAACAGCGCGGCTACAATCACCGTCACTGCAATCAAGACGTATAAAACTATTTTTGGAAGTTTGGATGACATAAGCAAAATGTTTTAAAATGTCCTTAACTTCAATTATTTCTTGCTGTTAGCAACCAAGATATCCAACATGGTGATTGAAGAATCCTCCATATCACCTACAATCGATTCGATGCGAGACAAGATGAAGTTGTAGAAAATTTGAAGGATGATGGCTACGATCAAACCAGCCACAGTCGTAATAAGAGCGACTTTGATACCACCGGCAACGATGGTAGCCGAAATATCACCGGCTTGTTGGATACGGTCGAATGCACCGATCATACCGATTACAGTACCCATGAATCCCAACATAGGAGCCAGAGCGATGAACAAGCCTACCCAGCTCAAATTGCGCTCGAGCAAACCGGCTTGTACGCTACCATAAGAAATGATGGATTTTTCAACCACGTCGAGACCTTCGTCAACACGGCACAAACCTTGATAGAAGATTGAAGCCACAGGACCGCGGGTATTGCGGCAGATATCTTTGGCCGCTTCAACGCCATTTGTGTTCAGTGCGTCTTCAACGCTTTTCAGCAATTTTTTAGAATCGGTCGAAGCCAAGCTCAAGTAAATGATACGTTCGATAGCAACAGCCAAACCCAAAATCAAGCAAAGGATAACCGTGCTCATAAAACCAGAACCACCTTCGATGAATTTTTGTTTGATAGCCTGATGAATGCCTTCCGGAGCCTCTTCCTCATCAATAGTGGCTTCAGCTTCTTCAGCATCGGCAGATTCTTCAACTGCTGCGGTTTCTTCTACAACGGCTTGTTCAATAGCCTCGTCAACGACTTGAGCATCATCTTGCGCGAAAGCGCCAAAACTAATGGTGGCAAACAAGGCCAACACGGTGAATAATTTTTTCATGTTCTTGCTTTTAAATGTTACTTATTTTTGTTATTTGTTTCTTAATAAATTTCGCGGAGAAAGCGGGATTCGAACCCGCGATACGCTTTTGACGTATACACGCTTTCCAGGCGTGCCTCTTCAACCACTCGAGCATCTCTCCAATCGCTTTTACAAAATACCGTACAAAAGCGAGTGCAAGTTACAAAAAAATCAGCGAAACCACAATGTTTTTCGATATTTTTCTGTACAAAAGCAAGATTTTCACCCTGTCACAACAAAAAAATTTCGCGGGCAGAGCGCGTTGTAATCGTATCGACCTTTTCAGCAGTCACCCCGTAAAGAACCGCCAATCTCTCTGCAACATATTGTAAATAAGCAGGTTCG
Organism: Paludibacteraceae bacterium; assembly: GCA_017614195.1. Classification (GTDB taxonomy): domain Bacteria; phylum Bacteroidota; class Bacteroidia; order Bacteroidales; family Paludibacteraceae; genus Enterocola. The sequence goes on along the minus strand of JAGACJ010000101.1, from coordinate 6,905 downwards.
TTCCGTTTTCCCCGATAAGGGACAGGTGTCAAGTAAGGAGCATCGGTTTCGAGTACAAGACTTTCCAACGGGATTTCGGGTAACCGTTCGGCAAACTTGGCGTTCTTGTAGGTACAAACGCCTCCGATTCCCAATTTGAACCGACCGCAGGCAAAAATCTCGCGCGCATTGTCGACGACACCCCCAAAAGCATGAAATACGCCTCGCAATTTTGCCGGATCGAACTTTTTGAGCGAAGCGATTGTTTCCGCAAAAGCGTCCCTGCAGTGTATACTCACAGGCAAGTCACGTTCAACCGCCATAGCCAGCTGATGTTCGAAAACCAAACGTTGCTCCGCGACAAATGTCTTATCCCAATACAAGTCCATGCCTATCTCGCCTACCGCCACAAAATCGTGCCGGTCAATTTCACGTTCAAAGCGTTTGAGTTCCTCCTTGTAATTTTCATTGACCGATGTGGGATGAATACCGCACATCATCCGGCAAAAATCAGGGAAGCGTTTTTGAAACGCCAACATACGCGGGTAAGAAGCCGCATCAATGTCGGGCAACAGGACCATAGAAACTCCTGCCTCTTTGGCACGCGCCACCACCTCATCGGCATCCGCGTCAAACTCCGTTTCGTATATATGCGTATGAGTATCAATCATAAGATATGTTTCAATTCCAACAACGAATGAATGTGATAGGTGGGAACAAACGGCATTTCCGACTGCCGGGGCACCGATTCGTAATACACCTGGTCAATACGGGCAGTGCGTCCTCCGACAATATCAACATCGAAATTATCGCCTATCACCAAACTGTCTGCCTTACGGGCATTGACCGACATCACCACCCTGTCAAAAAAGCGCTTGTCGGGCTTGTGTTCCTGAATCTCCTCTGACAAAAACACCTTTTCGAAATAGGGTGCCAATCCCGAAAACTCCATTTTGCGATACTGCATTTCAACAAAACCGTTCGAAATGATGTACAAGTGATAGCGTTTCTGACGCAGATAATCCAACAACTCAAAAGTGCCGGGCATCACACGCGTCTCATGCACCAGTCTGGACTTGTAGTCGTCCGCAAACTCCGCCGCCAGACGTTCAACCTCCTCCGTTTTTCCCAGAAAAGGACCGGCAAACCGTTCCTGATTCAGCTGCCATTTGGTGATTTTTCCTTGGGCATAGCCCCGCCAGAGTCGGTCGTTATTTTCTTTATAAGCCTGATAAAACAAATCGGGACTTGCATACCAAGCCCCGACATTGTACCTTTCGTAGAGTTGGAACACGATGGATTTCGCATTGCCATCGCAATCCCACAAGGTGTTATCCAAATCAAAGAACAAATGACGATACGCCATATATTATTGCGTCAGCTGAACAACACCCTTGCGAAATCAATCCTTCTGAATAATCAGATATTTCGATGTGCTCCAAAAATCAATCGGATTCGTAATTTTAAGGGTGTACATCTTGTCACTGCCCTTAACCAACTGATACGAAGTGGACGGATGTTTGGTCAGCACCTTGGCACGTTTCGAATTGACGGGAACACTGCTCAACTCGCGAACATCCACAGACGTAAATACCTTGCTGCGGAAAGCCGCCTGCATCTTCTTCACATCGATATTGTAGTTCTTCAAATCTTTCTTGTTAGCCACCAGCACATACGCCTCGTGCATCAAAGAATCTTGCTCGGCCACCGTCTGGACTTGTTCCTCATACTTCACTTGCAACTCTGCATTTTGTTGCAATTGGGTCTCGTTCACCACATACAGACTGTCGATAATGATGTCGCGGCGTTGGATTTGCGCCTGCAAATCGACCAATTCCAAATTCTTTGCTTCCAACTGTTTTTGCAAATCGGCCACCATATTGCGCAGACGCGACGACTGCCATTGGGCATTCTGCAACTTCTGCTCCAGCTCGGCAATGCGCTCGGTATTTTCCTCCAACAAGCGGCTTACCATTGTAAAGCCTTCCTGAATACGGCGATGCTGGTCAATTTGCGTCGTTTCGTCGGTAAACGATTCGAATGACAACAATTCCTGCGCCAAACGAATGGAATCGAAACCCGCATTCACCTCATCAATCAAGGTGGCGTACTCCTCAATCTCATTCAACTGCTGTTGTTGGATCGATTGGATGGAATCGCGTTCGGCTCGCGTTTTCTTCAAAACATCAGAACGTTCTGCAATAGCGTCGCAACCGCTCAACAGCAGTACCAAAGACGCCATGCTCAAGACTAACAACTTTTTCATTTTTTTCTCGTTTTATTTTTTGTACTTATTGTGATTTGTATTTTTCTCTTTTTCTTCTTCTGCCACACCTGCCACTACCAGCACAAACTCACCCCGGGGCTCATTGGCCGTAAACCATGCCTCCAATTCGGCCAAGGTACCGTATTTCGTTTCGTTGTGCAGTTTCGAAATTTCGCGCGAAACGGCGGCTTGCCTCTCAGCACCGAAAATCTCTATAAACTGACCCAGGGTTTTCACCACCCGATAGGGCGACTCATAGAAAATCATCGTCCGCGGCTCCGTAGCCAGCGCATTCAAACGCGTCATACGACCCTTCTTTTGAGGAAGAAACCCCTCAAAACAAAACCGATCCATGGGCAAACCGGAATTCACCAATGCCGGAATAGCCGCTGTAGCCCCCGGAAGACACTCCACTTCAATTCCTTGCTCGACACAAGTCCGCACCAACAAAAAGCCCGGGTCCGAAAGTCCGGGAGTTCCGGCATCGGAAATCACGGCAGCCGTCTTTCCCGAAAGCAGCAGGTCAACCACTCCCTGCACACTACTATGCTCATTAAACTTATGATGCGCCAACAACTTGTTCTCAATACCGAAATGTTTGAACAACACACTGCTGGTCCGCGTATCTTCCGCCAAAACGAAATCCACTTCCTTCAGCACTTTGACAGCGCGGAAGGTCATATCCTCCAAATTTCCGACCGGCGTCGGCACGATGTACAGTTTCATCAATCCGGAAATCTACGACGCAACATATCCATCAGATAACGCATGGTTTCGTTATCCTCATCCCACTCAAAATTTTTATTCACGTAGCTCATAGCTTCGTTTAGCGAAGACATCTGGTCTAACGCATCAATGGTATCGTTCATCAGTTTTTCGTCTCCGCGGAACAAGTCTTTACGGAAACGGAAACGGTCATTTAGCCCGATGGCACGACGCAAATCCGAAATCAAGCGGCCGTCAGTCGGAGCTTTGCGGCGCGACTCCAGCACTTGGGCTTTCACCTCCGACGAATCATCCAGCTCAGCCACAGCTGCATCGGCAACGGATTCAGCCTCGCACACTTTTCGCTCCAAACTCTCGACACGCTGTTGCTCTTGGGCGACAAAAACCTCCAGCTGCTGCTCCAACACTGTCAAGCGTTCTCTCAAACCTTTAAGCTCGAGCAATATTTCACCCGCAACAATCTCCTTGTTCATTTTTTCCTTCATTTTGTCTGAATCCATGAGACCCAGCCACATTTCATGCAAAAATAATAAAAAAATCTGCACCAATCATTAAATAGCCGTACAAAAATGACATAACGAGGTGTTTGTTAATAAAAAACGAACTGCAAGCGCCTTGTTTGTCGGGGATAAAGTGTAACTTTGCACTATGGGAAGTTACGCATTGGAACCGGCAGTTATCGCACTCGTACACCGATACGAGGAGGACGGGGTGCGCAAATTTACCCAGGAAGAGTGGCACCGTATTTTCAAATACTACGATTTGAAAGCACAGACCAAACAGGCAGAGAGGGTTGCGCACGCGGCTTCATTCTTGTATCCCGAAGATTTGGATATGCGCATCAACCTGATTGACACGCGTATTGAGCTCAACGAACTGCAAATCGCCCGCGACGAAGTCAATGCGCTGCTCAGCAAAGTAAGGCGCGTTCCCCAAAACATTTCCGTCATCGACCGGCTGCACAACTGCCAAGTGCTGATTCTGCTTCACGAAAACAAAATCGAAGAGGCGGACCGGTACTTTCACCAATACATTGTTCAAGAACGGGTGGATGACGAGGACATCGAAATCGAAAAGTGGTACAGCAGCATCCGCACCCTATACATGATGAACCTGATTACCGAAGCGCTGCACCGTATCGACGAGGCATTATGCCTCTTCAACGAAGATTGGATACTGCTGGAGCAACGCGGGCATTGTCTGTACAAACTGGAGCGTTACGAAGAGTTGGCAGATGTTTACCGGCACATGATCGGACTGGACCCTTACAATGCCGGTGTTTGGGAGATTTTGGGCGAAACCTATTGCAACCTTGGCCAGACAGAGAAAGCCAAGGAATCCTACCGGTACGCGCTTGCCATCGAAGAACGGCAGTCAGCCTACGAGGGACTTGCACAGGTTTTTTCTGACGAAGAGAATTTCGACGAAGCCGTCGGCATTATGAAAAAATGCATGGGAATCTTCGGCGAAAGCACCGAATTGCTGTTGCAAACGGCCGATTACTGCATGCAAGCCGAAAACACGGAGTACGCCGAGCAACTATACAGCACGGTTCTCAAAAGCGACGCCGACAATGTGGAAGCACTATTGGGGTTCGGGTATTGTCTGGGAATGAAACAAGACTTGAAAAACGCGCTTGTAAACATTCGGAGAGCTGTCGAATTAGACGAAACGAACCCACGCGCATGGTTTTTCCTGAGCGAGACATACCACGAATTAAAAATGCTTGAGAAGTCGCTCGAAGCGGCAAACCGTAGTCTGCAAATCACCCCCGACAACGGATTCACGCATTTCAGAATCGGATGTACGCTTTTGGAAGTAAAAAAGCCGAAAGAAGCGCTTACCCACCTGCTGCAAGCCAAGTTATTGGACTTTGAATACGACGAGCTTGACATCACTATCGCCATTGCCTACTTCGTACTGAAAGACTACGACAAATTTTACAAATATTACAACACTGCAATTGCCAGTAACCCCGAAGCGCATGACATTTTGGTAAAATCATGTCCTGATGCCGAAGCTTACTTGAATAAGAATATGCCATGATAAAGAAATTAGCACTAATTTTCTTTTTAACACTGCACACCGTTCTTGCGACAGCGGCAGAGACCTCATGGGTTGACCGCGTGACAGACTGGTACGAGGCAAACACCAGCTATGGCTCAATTGCCGCATTGATGGCCATCGAAAGTTCGTTTATTCCGTTTCCTTCGGAAATCATCATACCTCCAGCTGCCTACATTGCCAGCGAACCAGAGAGCGAACTCACCCTATTCGGAGTGGTTCTGGCCGGTACAATCGGTGCGCTTATCGGGGCTTTGCTCAACTATTTCCTGTCATTGTGGTTAGGCCGTCCCATCATATACAAACTGGCAGACAGCAAGTTCGGACACCTGCTATTACTAAGTGGTGAAAAGGTGAAGACTGCTGAAGATTATTTTAACCGGCACGGCAAAATTTCAACATTAATCGGACGATTGATTCCTGCCGTAAGGCAGCTTATCAGTATCCCTGCCGGCCTGTCAAAAATGAATCTCGGGGCTTTTGTCTTGTTCACGGCTATTGGCGCCACGGTCTGGAACATCATCTTGGCTTTGCTCGGATATCTTGCGCACGGCCAGAAAGAGCTGATTCACCAGTACAGCCACGAATTGTCGCTGATTTTGTTAGGCGGATTCGCAATATTTGTCATCTATCTCATTATCAAATATGTTCGGAAGAAAAAAACAAATTGACCGCCTTTACGGCATCATTGGTCGTCCTTTGGTTCACTCTTATTCGAAAGCTTTTTTTACGGAAAAGTTTGAAGGGAACAACGAAGTGGCATACGAGAATTTTGAGTTGGAGTCGATTGACGAGCTTCCTAAGTTGATTGAGTCGCATCCCAACTTGTGCGGACTGAATGTTACCATTCCGTATAAGCGCGACGTAATGAAATATCTCGATGAGATTGACCCCACCGCCGCCAAAATCGGAGCAGTCAATGTGGTGAAGATCGAACGCCGCGACGGCAATCCCTACCTCAAAGGATACAACACCGACTATTACGGATTCAAACGGGCGCTCGAGCCCATGCTCAAGGATCAGCGCCAGGCCTTGGTGCTCGGCACGGGCGGGGCCTCGAAGGCTGTCATTGCCGCGCTCGACGACCTGGGCATCGGCTACCGCTACGTTTCGCGCACCGCCGCCAAAGGCCGCTTCACCTACGAAGACCTGAACCGCGAGATTCTGCAGCAGTACCCGATTATCATCAACACCACCCCGCTCGGCACCTTCCCCAACGTCAAGGAATGCGCCGACATCCCCTACGAATTCATCACCGACAAACACGTTTGCTTCGACCTGATCTACAACCCCATCCGCACGCTCTTCCTCAACCAGGCGGAACTAAAGGGTGCCGCCATCAAAAACGGATGGGAAATGTTTGTCTATCAGGCGCTTAAAACCTACGAAATTTGGGAAGGCGTAGTGATGACGCACAACTTTTGATTGCTCCGACCTCACCCCCAGCCCCTCTCCTAAAATTAGGAGAGGGGTGCGTGGAAATGCAAGACCGTGCAAAAGAGATATTTCATAGGATATTGCAAGATTCAAACTTTATCGTTACCTTTGCCGCATCATCTTAATTTTTAATTCTATTACAATGGCAACAGAAATTAAAGCAATTCCAACTCTTTTCGGTAAAGAAGCACGACGTTTCCGCATTATGGCCGAGCAAGAGGAGCGTAAATTTGATATGCTCCCTAAGCGCGACATTACCCAAGATCCGCGCTACAAGGCTATGCGAACAATTCTCGAGAGGTCAAACATCAAGTTCTAAAGATGGCCTTTCTTGATGAGAATTGTATACTTGATGTCTTAACAGAAAGCATACTTCTTCAAAGCACCCCTTTCTCTTGTGGTGACGAAGACATGGATGAGTTTTTTCAAAAAG
>JAGACJ010000100.1 GCA_017614195.1 Paludibacteraceae bacterium | reverse complement strand
GTGTTGTTGTCGACTTTGATCCGGAACTTGACCTTGTAGTCGCCCATGGGCAGCTCGCGGTAGTAAGGGCCGTAAACCATGTGGGTACCCGCTTGGTCGATACCCGTCTGGCAGAGGCGGCCGCCCTCGACGTTGCGTCCCGTGTTGCCCGGTAGGTCCTCGGCCTCCCAACGCCAGGTCTCGCTATAAGGAGTGTTCGAACCGTTGATGTAGATCAGGTCTTGCGTTTGGCAAGTGGCCGGAAATGAGGGCAATAGCTGCCCTTGCGGCCAGTTGATCGCGTGTGCCGAAAAGCATGTCACAAACAGTGCTATAACGGATAGCGCGTGTCGGAAGGATGTGGTGTTAAGCATTTGACAACAGAATTATTTGTTTAGCGATTCAAAATTAAATAAAAGAAATACGGTGCAAAATAGTTGCCGGCAAATAAGTGGACGATTGTCCTGCAAAATGAGGTGATGATGTAATGGATTACTCGTTCATAGGGATCTCGAGCAGCTCAAAGTCCTTGATGCGCTCGCCGTCAATGACAAAGCGTACCAGCGTACGCACTAACTGGAATCCCTGCCGGCCCGCAGCTCCCGGATTGATGTGTAGCAGGTTGAGAGCGGGGTCGTTCATGACTTTGAGGATGTGTGAGTGCCCGCAAACAAACAGCTTTACTTGGTTTTCGAAGAGGCAGCGTTGCACGCCCGGCGCGTATCTTCCAGGGTAGCCGCCGATGTGGGTGAGGTAGACGCGTACCTTTTCCACATCAAAAAGCAAACTGCTATGCGTAAGGTTACGCACGTCGTAGCCGTCGGCATTGCCGTAAACCGCCCTTACGGTCGGTTTATTGTTGCGCAAGCGCAACAAGACATCGGCAGAGCCGATGTCGCCGGCATGCCACACTTCGTCGCATGGCGCAAAAAACTCGAGATACCGTTTGTCCCAGTATCCGTGAGTGTCCGATAAAACTCCGATGGTTGTGATAGCGGTGTCTTTTTACTTTTCCTTTTTGGAAGAAACGGCATCTTTGGCCTGATTGCCCATGGAGCAGCTGCCATTGAAAACAGCGTGCTGTTCGATAATCAGCGTGTTGGTATTGATGTCGCCGGTTACTTCGCCGTCGGCTTTGATGAGTAGCGTGTCTTTTGCTGATATGTTACCATTGACTTTTCCGGTGATGTCTACGTTCTCGGCAACAATGTTTCCGCTGAACGATCCCTGCTTTCCGATAACAAGCCGGGCAGTGGATTGGATGGTGCCCTCGATATGACCATCCAAACGTAAGTCACCCGTAGTGGTGATGTCTCCTGTAATAGTGGTTCCAGCGGCAACGATGTTCGTTTGTCCGTTGTTGGATTCAGTTTGTTTTGACATGCTCATTTAAGGTTACAAATAAGTAAAAAAAAGGAAAGGCTGACTACATCGCACCGCTCAACCAACTACCCTTGCTGCGGTCAAGCCCTGGGGGATTCGAAGGGAGCTGGTCGTGTAGGACCTTTCCAAACGCAAAGGTACAATAATTTCTTGGAATAGGCAACAAAAAATGAAAATACTTGGTCAATTCTCCTAAAAATCGTACTTTTGTGATTGTTTTTACAACCATTGATATGTCACCGATAGAACTTCGACAGTTTTTGCGCCAGGCGGCGATGCGGTACGGACTGTTGTTGGCCGCGTATCTGATACTGCACATGCTGGTTACTGTCGCAGGTTTCAATTCGGTGCTGTGGTCCGTCCTTTCGTTTTTTATGTTGCTGTCGGTACCATTCGTACTCTTTTTTTTCTGGGTCATGGTGCGCAAACAAATTGACAATGCCCGCATCGCTTTCGGACCGATTTTTGTGTTTGCTTATTACACAGTATTTTTTGCGTCGCTTTTGTTCACATTGGTGCAATGGGTGTATGTCTCATACATCGATGCCAATATGATAGCCACGATGACATCGCGAGCTGTCGAGACTTTGACCAAACTCCATGAACTGAATCCTGCCGCAGGGTATGATACCTATATTGCTGCAATGCAAGAGCAGCCACTGACTGCAAGCAATATGGCGTTTTCAAGTATGTGGATGCTGGTTGTTGTGGGTTTTGTGTGGGCATTGTTAGTGGCAGCAGTTGCCAGCCTTTTTGAAAATTTGAAAAAAATAAATAACTGACAATGGATATAACCGTTATAGTACCCTTATACAATGAGGCAGAATCGCTGCCCGAACTGTATGCTTGGATAAAACGTGTGGTTGATACCGCCAACTTGTCGCACGAAATCATTTTTGTGAACGATGGCAGTACAGACGACTCATGGAACGTGATTCGCTCGTTGGCCGCACAAGATACTGCGGTCAAAGGTATTCGTTTCCGTCGCAATTATGGCAAATCGCCGGCATTGTATCACGGGTTTAAGGCCGCACAAGGCAATGTGGTGATTACCATGGATGCTGATTTGCAAGACAGCCCGGACGAAATTCCGGAACTTTATCGCATGATTGTGGAAGACGGTTATGACTTGGTATCGGGTTGGAAGCAAAAGCGTTACGATCCAAAATTGACGAAAAACTTACCGAGCAAGCTGTTCAATGCAACTGCACGCCGGGTGTCTGGAATACACAACCTGCACGATTTTAACTGTGGTTTGAAAGCTTATCGGCTCGAGGTGGTTAAGAATATAGAGGTGTATGGCGAAATGCACCGTTATATTCCGTTCCTGGCCAAGAATGCCGGTTTTACCAAAATCGGCGAGAAAGTGGTGCAACACCAGCCTCGCAAATTCGGAGTCAGCAAATTTGGTTTCAGCCGCTTTGTCAATGGTTATCTTGACCTGATTTCGCTATGGTTTTTGTCAAAATTCGGTGTCAAACCTATGCACTTTTTCGGAGTGTGGGGTACCATCATGTTTCTCATTGGTTTTGTGATGGTGATTGTTGTCGGAGCAAACAAATTGTCGGCCATTGTCGCCGGGGTTCGTGCTCCGCTGGTAACCGACAGCCCGTATTTTTATTTGGCACTGTTGTCGATGGTGTTGGGTACCCAGTTTTTTGTTACCGGGTTCTTGGGCGAGTTGATTTCACGCTCATCGCAAGAGCGAAACGTGTATGGTATTGCTGAACAAATAAATCTGTAATATATTATGGAGACTTTTTGGAGAATTTTTGAATTGATTTTGCCGACGCTGATAGTGGTCGGCGTTGTGATATGGATGCTTTCGCGTCAGTTCGACGAAGAGGAGAAGCGTCGTCGTTACCAGTTGTTTCGCGAAAACCAAAAAAACGTCACTCCGATGCGGTTCACGGCATACGAGCGCTTGGTGCTGCTGCTCGAGCGCATCAGTCCTGAGTCAATGTTGGTCCGTTTGCAAGACGACACGATGACCTCGATTCAATTTCACGCTGCGCTGCTGACTGCCGTGCGTGCCGAGTTTGAACACAACGTGTCGCAACAAGTCTATGTTAGCGATGAAGCGTGGACAATGGTTAAAAATGCCAAAGAAAGCATTGTGCAACTGATTAATTCCTGTGCGGCCGCTGTGCCTCCAGGAAATCCTTCGATCGACTTGGCCAAAACGATTTTGGCAACCTACGAGGCAGCCGAAGAGTCTCCCACCGGATTGGCTATCTCATTCTTGAAACAAGAAGTGAAACAATATTTTTCTGCGTGAGTCGGTTGAAAGGAAATATCGGACTTTGTCTTGTTTGTGTTTTTATTCTAACTGCTTGCAAACAAGATTGTTATCAACCGATGACGTCGCTCATGGGCGTGGCTTTCTACAATCAGTCGAATGGTAGTGAGCGCACGGTGGCTTTAACCGAGGTGGTGGGCGATGGCAGCGATTCCGTTTTATATAGTTCTTCGGCCAAACAAATCTTCTTACCGCTCAAGCAATTGTCGGATCAGACCGATTTCCTCGTGACGCTCCGCGATTCTTTCTTTGCCAATCCCGTTATGCAGATTGACACCACTTATTCGTGGGTGGTCGACGAAAATAACGACTCGACGCAAGTCATGACGATAGATACCTCAACCGTGATACCTCCCGTACAGTGCCGCCTTTCGGTGCAGCACAATACTGTGCCTCAATATATTAGCCCCGAATGCGGTTGTGGTGTGGCACATCAGTTGTCATCGGTCGTGTTCGGTAACGACACTTTGTCGTGTACGGTCGAAATCATAAACTCCAATATTACAACTTCAGATGGCGAAATACATATTCAGATATATTGGTAGTTTGTGTCTCTGCCTGACATGGGCTGTCGGTGGAATGGCCGGAAATGTTGTAGCGGCCGAGTCTTCCGATAGTATTGCTGTCGTGTCGGAAAAGAATCTGGAAGCCACTGAGGCAATAGATGAACCTGCCAAAAATCCAAAGGAGCAGGTTTATCAAGGAACTTATATCAATGTGGATGTATTCAACCCGATTTACACGGCTTGTCTTGGCAATCGCTTTGAGTTTGAAGCGTCGGTCGATGTCGGTTTGTGGCATCGGCTGTTTCCCAAAATCGAGTTTGGGTACCAATCAGTGTTTGAAAACCCAGAAGTGGTTGATTATCACAGTAATGGGTTCTTTTTACGTGCTGGAGCCGATTTTAATCTGATGAATTATTCTCCCACGCGCAAATACGACCACAGTTTGTATCTTGGCTTGCGGTATGGATATGCATATACCTCTTATTCGCTTGGCAGTGTCGAAGCGGGGAGTGACTATTGGGGTGAATCGGGCATGGTGCAAGGCCAGACGTTGTCATACAATTCGGGTTGGATTGAGGGTGTGTTTGGTGTTCGGGCCGAGGTCTGCCCCCATTTTTTGATTGGTTTGGCCGCACATGTCAAATTCGTAAGCCACGCATACGGCAAATCCATCGGTCTGCCAGCCTATATTCCCGGTTATGGTAAAACCGGCGGTTCTTCGGCCAATTTCAGTTTGTCGTGGACACTGACCTATCAAATTCCTTATTGATTCGGTTTTTCGTCGAAATTTTGTTGAAACATTTTCGGAAAAATACTTTATAGTATTTGACTAAAATCGTAACTTTGCAGTCAATTCCGAATCGGGTCGGAATTTTAAAGATATCTTCAACAAAATGACTGATGTACAACTTCTGAACCGTGCTGCCGACAATATCCGTATTTTAACGGCTGCCATGGTCGAGAAAGCCAATTCGGGACACCCCGGAGGCGCTATGGGCGGCGCAGACTTTATCAATGTGCTGTATTCCGAGTTTTTGGTTTTTGATCCGGAAAATCCGTTGTGGGAAAATCGCGATCGTTTCTTCCTTGACCCCGGTCACATGTCGCCGATGTTGTATAGCACGCTGGCGCTTATTGGCAAATATTCGATGGATGACCTTCGTCAATTCCGCCAATGGGGAAGCATTACACCGGGTCACCCCGAAGTCGATTTTATGCATGGGGTGGAAAACACATCCGGACCGCTTGGACAAGGACATACCATGGCTGTGGGTGCCGCTATTGTAGAGCGTTTTATGGCCAGTCGTTTTGGTGAATGGACTGCCCACAAAACATACGCCTATATTTCGGATGGTGGTATTCAGGAAGAAATCTCACAAGGTGCCGGTCGTATCGCCGGTACATTGGGATTGGGCAACCTCATTCTTTATTTTGATGCCAACAATGTGCAACTCTCGACGTATGTCGATGAAGTGACCACCGAAGATACCGCTCTGAAATACAAATCTTGGGGCTGGAATGTAATCGAAATTGACGGTCACGATGTGGCGCAGATTCGCAAGGCCCTGACCGAAGCAAATGCACAAAACGAGAAACCGACGTTGATTATCGGTCATACCGTGATGGGTAAGGGAGCTGTAAATGCCGAAGGCGGTAGTTGCGAGAACCTTGTCTCGACACATGGACAACCTTTGTCGAAGGCGGGTGTCTGCATCGAAAAGACGATTGCTGGCTTGGGTGGCGATCCCAAAGATCCGTTCAAAATATTCCCGGAAGTGGCCGCTTTGTATGAAAAACGCAAGGATGCGCTTCGCAAAATCGTGGCAGAGCGTCGTGCCATCGGTACGCAATGGGAAATGCAAAACCCCGAATTGGCTGTCAAATTCCATGCCTTTTACGGCAAACGGATGGGCAACATTGATTTTGCATCGGTTGAACCCAAGGCCAATCAGGCAACCCGCTCGGCTTCGGGCGCAATGTTGTCGATGTTCTCGGGCAATATTGAAAATATGATTGTATCTTCGGCCGATTTGTCGAGCTCCGACAAGACCGATGGTTTCCTCAAAAACTCAAAACCGTTTGTGCGCGGCGATTTCTCCGGTGGTTTCCTGCATGCCGGTGTCAGCGAGTTGACGATGGCGTGCATCATGAACGGTATGGCACTGCATGGCGGTGTAATTCCGGTGTGTGGTACATTCTTCGTATTCTCCGATTACATGAAACCGGCTTTCCGTATGTCGGCGCTGATGCGTCAGCAAGTCATTTACGTATGGTCGCATGATGCCTTCCGAGTAGGTGAAGACGGTCCGACTCACCAGCCGATTGAACAAGAGATGCAAGTACGTCTGATGGAGTTGGTTAAGAACCACAAGGGTAAAAACTCCATGTTGGTGCTGCGGCCGGCCGACAGCATCGAAACGGTTGTGTCTTGGGAAATGGCATTGGCCAATACCGAGTCGCCTACGGCATTGATTTTGTCGCGTCAGAATATCAAGGACTTCCGTAATCAACAATATCAAGAGGCAGCGGGTGCCAAACGTGGAGCTTACATCGTAAAAGACTGTGAGGGTAAACCTGATGTGATTTTGATTGCCAGCGGTTCCGAAGTTTCAACATTAATGGAGGCTACCTCATTGCTCGAAACCAATAATGGTTTGAAAATCCGTGTAGTATCGGCACCGTCAGAAGGCTTGTTCTATACGCAGGACGAGGCATACCGCCGTTCAGTAATCGATGAGTCGGTTCCTCGCTTTGGTTTGACGGCTGGTTTGCCAATTGTATTCCAACGCATGGTTGGTGCATCTGGCATGGTGTTCGGTTTGGATCATTTCGGGTATTCGGCTCCTTATACAGTATTGGACGAAAAATTCGGCTATACGGCACAATCCGTTTCCGACTCCATTTTGAAGTTTCTCGGCCGTTAACCGCTATTCCCTATGGATTTCCTGACGATAGTCTTTTTGTCCGTCGCTCTGGCTATGGACTGTTTCGCTGTGTCGGTAGTGCGAGGCAATGACTTGAACTGTTGGCGTTTGGTCCCGCTTTTGCCTATGGCTTTGTCGTTCGGATTTTTTCAAGGGGTTATGCCCTTGATTGGCTATGCGTCCGGTTACCTGTTCTATGATGCCATCGAAAAATACGACCATTGGATTGCCCTGGCCTTGTTGTCCTTTATCGGTATCCGTATGATTGTGGAGGATTTAAAGGACGAAGATGGTGTGGAGGTGAGTTGCGAAAGCGATTATACGATGAAACGCATTCTATTGCTGTCCGTTGCAACCAGTATTGACGCATTGGCTACCGGCCTGTTGTTTTTGTCCTGTCCCGAACGGCTTGCCAGTGGAATTTCAATGATAGGTTTTGCCAGTTTCGGTATGTCGCTGTTGGGGTGTTTCCTCGGTTTTGAACTAGGAAAACGTCTGAAATTCAAGTTCGGTTGCCTGGGCGGTGTTATCCTAATCTTGATTGGCGTCAAGATTGTGCTCGAACATCTCTATTTATAGAAAAAATGGGGATGTTTTTTGTAAAAAAAGCGGTCAAAGTTTTGAATCTGTCAAAAAAACTTGTTACCTTTGCGCCACGTTTGACTCCGTAGCTCAGTTGGTAGAGCAATTGACTCTTAATCAATGGGTCGAGGGTTCGAGCCCCTCCGGGGTCACGCAGCAAAAAAGGACTTCCAATTTGGAGGTCCTTTTTTTGTGCGATATGTTGCAGCAAATCGATGGATTAAAGGTTTGCATTTGGGACGAATTTGTTTTGCATTGGGGTAATAAAGGGGCAAAAATACCTGTCATAAGGCAAATCTTTTGTACTTTTGCAGCGCTAAACCGAGCTGCTTTTCAGGCTCATTAAAAAGATTGGTATGAAATTAAAAAGTAGAATTTGCGAGATGTTAGGGATTGAGTATCCCATTTTTCAAGGTGGTATGGCATGGGTGTCGGAGGCCAAGTTGGCAGCTGCTGTGTCGAACGCCGGAGGCTTGGGAATTATTTCTGCGATGAATGCCAATGCCGATTATGTACGCAAGCAAATCCGAGATTGCAAACAAATGACCGATAAGCCTTTTGGAGTGAATATTATGTTGCTCAGCCCGTTTGTGGAGGAGATTGTACAATTGGTTTGCGAAGAAAAGGTGAAAGTGGTTACGACAGGTGCGGGCAATCCCGCCAAATATATTCCGATGTGGCGCGAAGCCGGTATTGCCGTGATTCCGGTAGTGCCGTCGGTAGCCATTGCGGAGCGTGTTGAGCGTGCAGGAGCAACTGCTGTTATTGCCGAAGGTGGTGAGTCGGGTGGTCATATCGGAGAATTGAACACGATGGCTTTGGTGCCGCAAGTGGTTGACGCGCTATCGATTCCGGTAATTGCTGCCGGAGGTATCGCAGACGGTCGCGGCATGGCTGCTGCTTTGATGTTGGGTGCCGATGGTGTGCAATGTGGTACCCGTTTCTTATGTGCTACCGAATGCCAGGTGCACGAGGTGTATAAACAAAAAGTGGTGTCGGCTGGCGATACCGACACCATGGTGACCGGTCGTAGCGGCGGACATCCCGTACGCGCCCTGAAAACTCCGTTTACGCGTAAGTTCGCCAAGTTAGAAGCCGATCCGTCGACCACCCAGGAAGACTTGAATAATTTTGGAACAGGAGCCTTGCGTCGCGGCTCGCAAGAAGGAGACGAGGCGATGGGTTGTTTTATGGCAGGTCAGTCTGCAGGATTGGTTAAACGCATAGAACCGGCTGCTGATATTATCAAAGATTACATGGAAGGCTGTTGTAAACTGCTACAGAATAGTCCATTGTTAATCCAAGACTAAAGAAAAATCCCCGATTTTAATCGGGGATTTTTTTATAATCCTTTTTGCTTGGCTTCGTTCCATAGCCGATCCATTTCTTGCAGACCAGCCTCTTCAAAACTTTTGCCGGCTTCCTTGAGATGTGACTCAATGTAATTAAACCGCCGGATAAATTTTTGGTTCGTTCGTTCAAGCGCGTTGTCGGGATCGACATGATAAAGTCGGGCGGCATTGATCAAACTAAACATCAGGTCACCAAACTCCTCTTCAATCTTGTTTTGCTCCATGTGGTCAATCTCGGTTTGCACTTCATTAATCTCTTCTTTGACTTTGTCCCAAACCTCTTCGCGTTTCGACCAGTCGAATCCGACATTTCGTGCTTTGTCTTGAATACGGTGGGCTTTGATAATAGATGGTAGTGAACTCGGAACACCTTCGAGAACGGTCTTGTTTTTACGCTCCTGTAGTTTTAATATTTCCCAATTCCTGGCCACGTCATCGGCTGTATTCGCTTCTGTTGCGCCAAAAATGTGTGGATGTCGATATATTAATTTGTCACTCAGTGCGTTACATACGTCTGCAATGTTGAACTGATTTTTTTCATCTGCAATTTTGGCGTAAAAAAGGACGTGGAGCAGTACATCTCCCAGTTCAATCTTGATATTTTGGGTGTCATCCTTGATAATTGCATCTGCGAGTTCCATCGTCTCTTCGATGGTGTGGATGCGCAATGACTCATTGGTTTGTTTTTTGTCCCAAGGACATTCAACGCGTAGGCGATCGAGGATTTCAAGGATTCGCTGAAACGCTTGCAGTTTTTCTTCCATATTGTGGTGCTCTATTTTTCTGCAAAGTTACTAATTTTTTATGTGATTGTTTCAATCAACGAGAAGTTTACAGATGTAATTCAGTTAAATAAATTACAAATAGCAAATAGATTAATGCGATTACAAATGTAATACATGAAAATAATCGACATATTGTAAATAATTGTATAAGTGAGTAGAGGGTAGAGTAGGTGATTGTTGTTTTGTAATCGCTGTATTTACAAATGTTATTATACGAATGTATATATTTTGTAATATGTTAATTTTTAAGTTATAATAAATTGAAAACCAACATGTTATAGTGTT
>JAGACJ010000099.1 GCA_017614195.1 Paludibacteraceae bacterium | reverse complement strand
CGACAATATTGTGCTTAAAATGTCCATCGTGAGCTGTAGTAGTTAATTATTTACCAATTCAGCGCACAAAAGTACTGCTTTTTTTTGACATGAGCAAATTTTAAGAGAAAAAAATAAATTATTTTTGTGTATTTTAAAAATTTTTACTATTTTTGCAGCCGGAAAGAAAACAGAAGTGAAATAACACCTAACAACTCACAAAACTTAAAAATCATGAAAAAGTATCTTTATTTGAGTATCGTGGTGATGGTATGCGCGGCGATGCTGAGCAGTTGCGGCAGCAAGCCGGCTAACGCAGAAGGCGAGAACGCAGAAGCTGCCGCTGAACAGGCAGAAGACAATTCGATTCAAGCATGCTTTGCACAATTCGGCATTGATTATGAGGCTGTTAAGCCCAATGTAGAAGGCAAAGTGATTGAAGACGGCAAGATTGACAACGAAATGACGTTCTATTCGTATGCACAGTCCGTTGTGATCGGCAAAGAGCCGTTTGACACCGAGACGATGCGCGAGTATGCGCAACGCGTATTCGACTACTGCAAGACGATTGCTGTGGACGGCAAGTTGTATCAGATTCCCGAATTCGCCAAAGACCGCGACAATCTGCAGGAAGTGAATTCTCCGGAGGAGGCATGGCGCGCAAACGGCAAATTGGCAACCGGTTGGTACTTGACGAGCAAGACCTACAAAATGACCGTTTATGTAGAGTCACTGACAGCAGACAAGACGATGAGCGTCCGCGTAGGCAGTAACGGCAAGGTAAAAGATTAAACACTAACTCACAAAACAAATTTATGAAAAAGTATCTCTATTTAGCCATCGTGGCGCTGATGGGCGCGATGATGATGGTTGGTTGCAAGCCGAAGAACACCCCGAGCGGCACAGACCCGATTGATCCTTCGACATTGGACAACAAGACCGTTAAATGTTGGGAATATACGCTGACGGAAAGCGGCAAGTCTGCAACCTTGTATTTCTGGGGCACCGAGAGATCGCTAGTGACGTTCATCGAGGGCGAAGTGGAGAAAGCAAAGAATGAAGGTTTCATATGGACTTACACCTACAAAGCATCGAAAGAAACGGATTTGGACGCGTGCATGGAGCGTAACAACGAAGGCGCTGATTGCTGGAAAGTGACAGTAACCAAAGGCGGCAGTTCAAAGACAGAATACCTGTTCACGAGTTATGAGTGTGCAGAGATCTACGCCAAGGCAGAGGCCGGCAGTACGGGCTCTTATAAGATTGAAAAAGCAGAGCCGAAAGATCCGGATTCCTGCGACGCGTTGAATGGTCCTTCGGGCGGCGGTGGCGGTTCTGTAGATCCTCCGATTGATAATTCTGAGGTCAAATGCTGGGAAGTGACGCAAACAGATCCGGAAGGCGGCGAGAGCGTCACATGGTACGCATGGACCACTGAAGAGTCGTTGGTGGCAACATTGGAGAACCAGAAAGCATCGCAAGGCGTGACATACTCTTACAAAGAGGCTGACGCAGACGACATGGATTCGTGTCTTGCGAAAAACGAGTACTAAAATAACACATTTTTGAAAAAAAATGGCATACAAATTTGCGTATGTCATTTTTTTGTTGTAACTTTGCAGCCGGAAAAGAAAATAACACGAACGTCATGAGTGAATCCAAATACGAAAGCAAAATTTCCTCCGCCCCTTGCTCTGCGCAGCAGATATACAAAGTGCTGAGCAATATGAAGAATATTGAGCGGGTGCGAGACCTTATCCCGCAAGATAAAATTCAGGAAATGGACATCGAGCCCGACCGCATTCGCATGAAAGTGGACGGATTGGGCCAGAAAATCACCATCGCCATCGTGGATCGCATAGAAAATGATACCATCAAGTTCGGCGCGGAAGGTATTCCTATGCAGGCGAACTTCTGGATTCAGCTCAAGGAACTAAGTCCTGTCGATACACGCATCAAGTTGACCGTGAAAGCGGATATTCCGATGATGTTTAAGTTTATGATTGAGAAAAAATTGCAAACAGGGCTCGACCAGGCGGCAGACATGCTCGCGCAATTCCCCTATGCCCAATGGCAATAACAATTGAACAGTTTAATACTTTAACGGCTTAACAATTAACGTTTCATGAAACGCCCCCGCATACATAGAGAAGGACGAAACCTCATTATCGGCACCGTTTTGCTCTTGTTTTTTATCAATGTGCCGATGTTTTATTTCTTCCCGCATTGGACTTTCGGCATCACGCTGGCCATTACCGCCATCCTATTGGTTTTTGTCACCTATTTCTTCCGCAATCCTATTCGCGTGCTCGAAATAGATGACCCTAATTTTATTATCGCACCCGCTGATGGCCGCGTAGTGGTTATCGAGCCGACCGAAGAAAACGAGTATTTCCACGACAAGCGCTTGCAGGTTTCTATCTTCATGTCGCCGTTTAATGTGCACGCCAACTGGTATCCGATTGAGGGCGATATTCTTGTCAGCGAGCACCAGAAAGGCCGTCACAAAGGCGCATGGTTGCCGAAATCAAGCACAGAGAACGAACGTTCTCTCGTCGTTATTGAAACGCCTTCCAAAGTGCAAATAGCCGTTCGGCAAGTGGCCGGTGCAATGGCGCGAAGAATAGTCACATATGCCAAACCGGGGCATTTCGCACATCGTAATACCCACCTCGGATTCATTAAACTCGGCAGCCGGGTAGATATGTACCTGCCGCTAGATACGGAAATGTTCGTAGAAGTGGGTGATTCTACGCGCGGCAACGAAACTATCATCGCACGCCTCGCAGATGAAGAGAAGCCGAAGAAAACTCAAACGGCTAAAACAACAAAAGCACGCAAACAAAATGTTAAACAATAAATTTTAAATTACCATGAATTTTGAAGAATTATTTGCGCAGTATCCCTGCCCGTTTACAGATGAGCAAGTAAAAGCTCAAGTCGCTGACATCGAAGCAAAGCATTTTGCAGAGAACAACAACGTTGAGGTTTGGAAAGAGTGCCTCCACCAGATCGATTATACGACGCTGAGTGCCGATGACACGATTGAGAAAGTGGAGAAGATGGCAAACGCCGTAAACACTTTCGGCGAGAAGTTCCCTGGCGTTCCTAACGTAGCCGCTATCTGCGTTTATCCGGCAATGGCTGAGTTTGTTCGCAAAGCGCTGAAAGATCCGAAGTTCAATATCGCTTGCTGCTGTGCCGGATTCCCCGCCGCACAGACCTTCCCGGAGATCAAAGTGGCAGAGACCGCTCT
>JAGACJ010000008.1 GCA_017614195.1 Paludibacteraceae bacterium | reverse complement strand
GATAATAAAAAAAATCCTGGCCCATCGGGTCAGGATTTTTTTTGTTTCAAGCAATTTTCGATTTCTGGCGGTCACTTCTTCAGCACCGGGCGGAGAGAGATGCAACACGACCAGTCGTTGGAAGCTGTAGCGCATTCGTACATCGTGAAATTGAGGATAAACGACGCCATCGATGACTCGCGGTCGCGGGTAATCGTCCAATACTGGCCGATACGCCCAAAGTTTTCGACCTGGCCATCGCTCTTGACACCGGCAGCCGGCAAAAAAATCCGATTGCCGTTGGGGCCCGTCACCACATAGCCCTTATACTCATTTTTCGACAACCAGGTAAACGTACATTCGCGCAACAGCTCCTTCACCTGGTCGGCCGTAGGAGTGCGCCACCCACCACCCCAACGGGCAGCAGCCATATCGTCTTCGAGCGGAAGGTTGTCTTCCTCGCTATCCATCAGTTCTCGCACATAATCGTTGTCGGAGCGTTTTTCTTCACTCAACCCAGGGAGATAATCGCCTGCCGCAGCAGGAGTAGTCGCTCCCAAATTGCAAGTAGCCCAAAGCGTACCGCTCGGCAGACCCAAATCGGTCCAGTCGCGACCGTTTTCAGAACCTTGCGCTTTAAATTCGGGGACACTACCAAATTCACATGCCGTCAGCGACAAAAGCAGTGCCACGGCTGCACCAAAAAGAATACTGTTTTTCATAGGAGAAGTTTTTCTATCAAAAAAATAATATACACAAATTTCTTACCATCCCCCTCCTTCCCGCCCCATTGCAGTGGCAAGAAGGGGGATAGAGATCCGAACAGTTAGGGCACAAAAACCTTATAGGCACCCTCTTGGGTAATCACCAGATACAAGGCTTGCGACGGCAGGTCGAATCTGAGCGACTCGCCTTGCGCCTTGGCCAGAAGCTGGCCCGTCAGGCTGCATACCTGCACTTCGCCCGATGTACCTTCGACCGACAAATGACCCTTTGAAGCCTGGATACGAATATCGAAGGCTGCCGGCTCTTGCACATTGACATACATCGCATCGAAGACGCTCACATTGTCGATAGCGACCCCATAGCCATAACCACTGATGTCTTCAAACATCAGTTGGAAGGTCGAAGACTTTTCGGGCAAGGGCATTTCCGTCACCATCCACTCCGAGCGGTCTTCGCTCATCCGGTTGAACTCGATCCAGGGATCGCCCGGATCCAATCGGTAATAAATCCGAAGTTCGTCCAAATCGCTGCTCCACTTCGGAAGCATGTAGGCAAAGCGAAGCATCGGCGCGTCGAGCGAGGTAATGTCCATCTCCGGCGAGATCAACTGACAAGAGCCGCCCGTGTTGGCGGGGAAGCTGGCATAGGCATTCTGCTTGCCATCGAAGATCTGGCGCGCAAAATCGTAATCGGAAGTGGGGTAATTGTAAATTTCGGTCTTGGTTTGCAATCCATCGCCAAAACGCCATACCAGTTTTTCATCGGAGCTGGTAGCCGTCCAATCGGAAGAAATCGTCTCAAAACCTTCCAGATAAGGTTGCGCTCCCGTCACCACCACCGGATGCGAAACATCGTCGGCCACAAAGGTGATTTGGCTCCACTGGGTATGAATCGACGCCTGTCCAATCAACGGCCGCACATACACCGTACGGGTGTCGTCCAAGTTCAATCCGTCGATTTGGTAGCTGTTATGATCGACTGTTTCGGGATACTGGGCATACAATTGCTCATCAGTCAGGTCGTTCTGATTCGAAACCACAACCAGCCAATGGTCCTCGTCGCCCCATTTGTCCCAAGTGATGGTGGCCGAAGAAGGCGTCAAGTTGTTCACATTCAGGTGAAGCACATGCGAATACGGCCGGGTTATCGAAACGTATTCCCAATTGCCATAACCGATGTCGCCGAATTCAGGGCGTATGAACACATAATACGTAGTGCCCAATTCCAAATCCGTCAAGAGGTAAGACGTTTCCGTGTAGGCAATGGAAATCTTGTCTTGCAACTCCAATTCCTCGGCATACATGTACGATTGGGATACCACCATCTGATACCCATTCACCAGAGGACGTTCATGCCATACGATTTTGGGAGAAGCTACAAAGATATTGTCGCCTTCCTTGTAAGGGCCTATGTTGCGGGGAATGGTGTACGCACTGACTCCCGTCCAATCAGTCACTTCGGAACCATTCAGCGAACGCATGTAGATGTAATAAAGCGTACCGTCGTCGAGCGAGGTGAACTCGTAATTGTCGGCACCGGTGAGTTCCACCTTGGCGGCAGATTCCAAAGCGGCATCCAACATTTCCACCGTACTGATGACCAATTGCGTTTTTTGCGCTGCAGAGTGATTCGACCACGTCAATGCAATCGAACTGAAGAAGGCTTCGGTGCTGAGGCAAACCGGCGGCGCCAGGGTCGTCTCGCTCACGCGCACCTTGTCAATGGCAATGCCGTAGCCGTAATTGCTGTGGCCGGCGAAGGCAATCTGCGCCGTCGCCGAGTTGCCGGGCAAGTCGATGCCGACCGACACCCATACGGGAACCGGAGCCTCCATCGTGCTGAGCACTTGCCATTCGGCTCCGCTGTTTTCGCGATAAAGCACTTCCAACACGTCCTGGTCTTGCGACCAATTCTCGTTGGCGTACTTGAACGAAAGACTGGGGTTGGTCAACTGCGACAAGTCGAACACGGGCGAAACCAACCGGGTCACGTATCCACGGGTCTCTGAAAAAAGCAACAGGTTGTAGTCGCCGTCAGCAGCCGCGGATCCGTACCTTTGCTGTTCGGAATTGCCTTGGTCGAGCTTCCACTCCAAGGTACCGTTGACAAATTCGTTGGTCCAACCGGCCAAATCGGTTTCAAAACTCTCGGTGTACGGAGATTCCGGAGTCACCGTTATGGCTGCCTGCACCGTCAGGGCGGCGGCCGCCGACAAAATGAGTAAAGACATTCGTTTCATAGGCACTGATTCTAAAGCATCCTTACAAAATTAAACATTTTTTTTCAAAAAAAAGCTAACTCGCACGCCGATGTGCGCCTCAGCTGCTGGATGTTCAGCAAAAAAATAAAACCTGACTGCTTCCAATCAAAGAAACCTCTGTCGTTTGACAGAGGTTTTTTTGATTGTTACCGGGTATATTCGTTGATGAGCCTAATCAGCAGGTCGCGGAGCAATTCGACTTCGAAATCGCCCACGGTGGCCTCGATATGCTCTCCGCCCACGTTGCTGTCGTTGGTGATGAACACATAGGTGCCGTCGGTCACAATGGCATAGTTGCGCAGCAGAATCTCCGTTTCCTTGTCGATGCCGCTGGCCGCAACTGGGATGATGCGTATGCCCTTGGCCGCATAGGTCTTGAGCGACTGCTGGATGGAAGCCATGAATTGGTTCTCATGGTGTGGCGGAGCGTCGAGCAGCCAGAAGGCGATTTTGACCCGTGCCGACTCGTTCCACGACAGGTTCTGCAGACTCTTCTCAAAGGCCGTATGCACGGCTTCGGGCCAGTCGCCGCCACCGGAGGCCTCTTGTTGCTTGATGAATGCCGCCGTAACCGCCGGCGATGTCGTGAAATTGTTGACCTTGGTCACATACTCATCCCCCTCGTCGCGGTAAAAGAGCGCCGCCGTGCGCACGCCTGCCTGCTGCTCGATACCGCCTACGATATTCAACATGTCGGCCTTCAAGAAATCAATCTCGTCGGTCATCGAGCCCGTGGCATCCACGATGAAGGCGATGTCCACCCCGCTGCGGCTGTTGGTTTCGGCCTCGTACTCGTTCCACAACACCTCGGTGCTGTTCCAGGCGGTAACCTGGGGGACTCCGTTCTGCAGTTGTCCGTCAATGGAAACGGCCAAATCCGGCGTTTCCGACGCATTCTGATAAAGCGAGTACCACAGGTTGCACTCGCCTTGGTTGTCTGTCACGGCACTCCATACGGCACTCCCACCGCTCAGCAGCTGCACCCGGGCGGCGCATACCGGCTGTCCGGCATGGGACACACGCACCGCCACGCGGTGGTTGGTGTAGAAACTCCAGTTGTCGGTATAGGAATAATAATCTTGGTTGCCGAGCAGGTTGCCCCAGAAACTCCAGTGGTCGAGGTCGCGCCACTCGCCGGCCGTCACTTGGCCCGAAAGGTCTTCGCCCTGGCCACCGTGGTTGGAAGGGACTCCGGCGTCGGCATATCCTTCGGCTCCCGTTTTCCAGCCTTCCTCATAATCTTCATAAGGGTCGTTGCCCTTGCATCCCGCCAGCATCAGCGGAAGCAGAGCCCACAGCAAGAAATGTTTCGTCTTCATAGGCTGCGTGTTTTAATGGTTGCTTATACAAAATTAGGCAAAAAAACTGTTTTTTCAAAACCTACACCACTATTTGGCGGAGGTTTTGGTTATATTTGCATTGTAAACATCCACGCATATGGCAAACACCGAAAAAAAACCAAGCCTGGTCAGCAAGTACGTTTGGATCATCTCCACGATTTACCACCATCGCCGGCTGACGTTTAACGAATTGAACGAACTATGGGTCGAGTACACCGACCTGAGCATGGGCGAAGACCTGCCCAAACGCACCTTCGACAATTGGCGGGCGGTCATCGCCGACATGTTCGGCATCGACATCGAAAACGAGCAGGACATCGCCGGCGACGGACTCAAGTCGTGGATCTACAACACCCAATGCCTGAGCAACACCATCGCAAGCAACCTCAACCTCAAGGACCGCATTCTGCTCGAGGACGTACCATCGGGGCAGCAGTACCTGCAGCCCATCATCGACGCCATGAAAAACGGCCGGGTGATCACCATCACCTACCGCAGTTATTGGAAGACCGAGGAACACACGTTCGACCTGGACCCCTACTGCGTCAAGCTCTTCAAGCAACGCTGGTACGTGGTGGCCCGCAACCGGCACCCGAAATACAGCGGCTTCGAGCGGATCTACGCGCTCGACCGCATCTTGCAGCTTTCGGTCAAGGAGGAGCGTTTCGAGTTTCCCAAAAACTGGAGCGGCGAGGAATTCTTTGCCGACTGCTTCGGCATCTTCCCCGGCGAGGACACACCGGTCGAAACCGTCAAGCTGAAAGTGACGGACCGCGAGGCCAACTACCT
>JAGACJ010000098.1 GCA_017614195.1 Paludibacteraceae bacterium | reverse complement strand
TTCTTTGGGAAATACACCGTATTGTTGTTGTTGGTCGAGTCCTTGGCAATCACATGGTAGAGTATCAGCGTGTCGTAGCCGTACATCGGTATGCGGCCGATGAAGCGCGACGTCCTTCCCTGTCTGACCATCGGGGAGGTGTGTACTGTAGGATTGTTTCCCACGCGGTAGTTGATATACACCGAGTCGCTGTTGATACCCTGTACGACAGTTGTTGTCACATCGGCGGCAATTTTGGCTCCTCGGCTGCTCGGGTAGTCTATATGGTCAGGGAACGAACGCATCATTATCTTGGGAGCCGTCATCGACTGGGAAGACGCACGAACGTGGATGTCGTCAATATACCATCCGTCGGTACCTGTCGCTACATTTCTCTGCTTCAAAACAAAGCGGATGATCAGTTTTCTGTCGGTGACACCGGCATCTAATATCAATTGTTGGATATTGAAACGCTCCCTTTTCCACATGGCATTGGTCGGCAGTGCCGGAGATTGGCCGTACTGTGCCCTCCAATCGTTATATGCCTCCTTACTGAAACTTGATGAACTTTGGAACTCTACGCTTCCACCGTCGGTCATGTCGTAGTGCGAGTCGTTCAGTGTAATCCATTGAGATTGGTCGGGACGCCTTGCCTCAATCAAGCAGCACTCCATACGCACAGGCGTATTCAACGGGTCGACCCATGCTACATGCATGAACTCCAGCGTCACATAGTGGAACTGGGCATTAAACGAGAGGTCGATGGTGTCGAGCGTGATAATACTCGTCTCGCTCTGCGTGTGTGTAATCTTCATTGAGCGACTACCACCCGACACAAAGGTCGTCTGTACTGCCGGTCCAGTACCAGTCGTCGTGTAGCTGGTGTCCGACCCGGTCTCAAAGTCTTGAGAGTACACATCGTAGATTTGGGCATGGGACACAACTGCCGACAAAGCAAAAATTAGTCCAAAAAGCAGAAATCTTTTTTTCATTTGTATTGTTATATTTTATTTGTTATTCAATATGTTACACTTCAAAAAATGGGCTTTTTTGGCAAAAAGACCCTCTTTTTTGAATTTACAAAGTTACGAAGAAAAAACGAATTAGCAACATTTTTTTTATTTTTATATTTATTTATAACTTTCGGGTCGTTTGTCGGTGCATTTCGCACGCCCACTCTATATACAGTCAAAAGTGCCAAAAACGTCACCCCTAGACCCCTGTTTTTTATGCTTTTTTAACACACATGGGGCAATGCCACTACGAAACCGACCTTTCGACGGTGCCGTCGTAGGGTGGTTTCGCGTGCAAAGATACGCAAAGTTTTTCTCTACGTTACCGCATCTTACCGGATTTTACCGCATTTTACTGCATCCTACCGCATTCTACCGCTTTTTACCGATTGGGGTGTCCTTTTCCGCTCGCAGAGCGGAAAAGGAGCGGATATGAAGCGGAAAAGGGGCGGATTACGGAGGGCGGAAAAGAGGTTAAAAACGGGCAAACGGTCATAAAAAATGTTAAATTTGTATTTTGGGTGTAATATTTCGAGGGGTTTTGCGTCTACATAGTGAAATTAATTTTTCGCGAACCAATTTTTGTTAATCAATAAACTTTCATCAACTATGAAGAAAATTCTGTTTACCGTGATGGCGCTCGCCTTGTTGGTAGGTGCTAGTTCATGCAAAAAGGAAATGGAAGGCAAGTATGCCCCCAAGGAGAAAATTCAGTCGGTCTATCAGGAACGAACTGTCTGTAACAACGATTCGGTCATTCAGCAGGAACCTAAGTTTAAGTCGGAAGAGTGGACTTGGGAGAACAACGTCCTGGACCGTATCACCTATTTCGACCAATATGCCTATGAAAATGAAGAGGGAGACGGGATGGAGACGGAGTTGGTGCAACTGTATGTGCAGTTGTTTAAATACGACGGTGACGGTCGTCTGAGTAAGAGCGAGATTTTGGGCATGGCGAGCATGAAAGCTGAATACGAGTATGATGGCAAGTATTTGAAGACGATGGCCATTTATGACGAGGGCGACATGCTGGTAACGTACCAGTTCAACCATGAAGGCAGTAAGATTACTTCGTTCGACTTGACGTTGGGCGACGAATTAGTCGACAAGAACAAGAATGCGATGCAGCAGTTGGAGCGCGTGAATCCGTTGCGCTTTGTGATGGAGGTCGAACCGGCTTCGAAGGTGATGGCAGCAACAAAGAGTTGTGCCAAACGTTCGGCCAAGGTGGGCAGCAAGGCTAATCCTGTGGTACATTTCGATATGGAGTGGAGTGGCGACAATGTGAGCAAGATTTGGGCCAACTATATGGGTGCCACGATGCAGTATAACTTTAATTACGACAACAAGAACAATCCGTTCTACAACCTGTTTGAGATGGTTGCTATGGTGAATGAAGGTTTTGTGCCTTTCCTACCGTTGAGCAAGAACAATGTGACCGGTATTGCCGAAACTTATATAGAGGATGGCGAAAGCGATACTTATTCGCTGGCCTATACCTACACATATAACAACAAGGACTATCCCACTAGCAAGAAGGAGGGGGATGATTATGGTGAGTATCGGTATGAAACGACTTACTATTACGAGTACAAGTAAATTGAGAATTTAGAATAAAGAATTGAGAATTGGCTGTCGCCTACAGCTAATTCTCAATTCTTTTTTTTTCGTAACAAAAACGTAACATTTTTGTAACGGAAACGCAACCGTGTTGCGGGGAAAAGGTGGTATTTTTGCAGTCGGAAAAATGTTTTGATTGTCGATTACAAAAAACTGAATCTTATGTCATTTGGAGAAATAGTGGTGATAGTGCTGAACTTTGCCGGCGCGCTGGCGGTGTTCCTATTCGGTATGAAGTTGATGAGCGAGGGTCTGCAGAAGTTTGCGGGGTCGCAGATGCGCAACATCATCGGCAAGGTGACGGGGAGCCCCGTGCGCGGCATCCTGACGGGTACGGCGGTGACGACGATGATTCAGTCGTCGAGCGCGACGACGGTGATGGTGGTGTCGTTTGTTAACGCGGGTCTGCTGACGCTGGCAGGGGCTGTGGCGGTGATTATGGGTGCGAATATCGGCACAACTGTGACGGCGTGGATTATCACCCTGTTTGGCTTGGGCGAGAGCTCGGGTGGCTTCAGTCTGCCGATGCTGCTGGCGGCGGTGTCGCTGGTGTTTATGTTTGCCAAGCGCAGTAGGATGAAGTCGATAGGCGAGTTTGTCATCGGTTTGGC
>JAGACJ010000007.1 GCA_017614195.1 Paludibacteraceae bacterium | reverse complement strand
CATTGTCAATCCCGAAATGCTCGAGATTTACGACAATATCGACCCGGAGTTGCGCGACAAGGTCGAAGCCGTGGTACTGAACACGCATGCCGGCGCTACCGAAGAACTGATCGAACTGGCAGGCCGTATCAAAGCGGCTGCCGTACCGGGTGCTCCGACCGAGGTCAAAACCGACGCATGGCGCCAGCAGCCCGTCGAGGCGCGTTTGCAGTATGCCATTCTGAACGGAACGGCCGAGTTTGTCGAACAGGATATAAACGAAGCATTGCAACACTATGCCCCGCTGCAAATTGTTGAAGACGTGCTGATGCAGGGCATTACCAAAGTGGGCGAGCTTTTCGGCGAAGGCAAGATGTTCCTGCCGCAAGTCGTCAAAAGTGCCCAGGTGATGCAAAAGGCCGTTTCGTATGTAACGCCCCATTTGTCGGCCGATCAGCATACCAACCGGCGCAAAGCCCTGCTTGCCACCGTCAAGGGCGATGTGCACGATATCGGGAAAAACATTGTCGGGGTTGTGATGGCCTGCAACGGCTACGAAGTCATTGACCTGGGGGTAATGGTCCCTAAGGAAAAAATCGTGGAAGAGGCTGTCAGACAACAGGTGCAGGCCGTCTGTCTCAGCGGTCTGATCACCCCGTCGCTGACCGAGATGGTCGAGGTGGCCCGAGCCTTGCAGCACGAAGGATTGGATATCCCGCTGATGGTGGGTGGCGCCACCACTTCCGAAAAACATACGGCCTTGTTCATCGACACGGCATACGACGGACCCGTCGCCCATACGCGCGACGCCTCCGCCATTGTACCCGTGTTGGGCAAACTGCTGACCGATGGCAATTACCGGATGTGTCTCAAAACGCACTATGCCAAAATCCGTCGCGAGTCGGAAGAGGCTCCTGTCATGCGCCAGCACACTCCCGTCAACATCGACTGGACCTCCGAGAAAATCTATGTTCCGGCAACCAAGGGCCGTCGTGAACTGACCATCGAGGCCGCCACGTTGCTGCCGCTTGTCAACTGGAAGGCATTTGCCTTCGACTGGCGGGTGAAAGACGCGGCCGCCGAAGCATTGGTGCGCGAGGCACAAGCGTTCTTGCAGGAGCATCTGCACGAATTCGTACCCAAGGCGGTGGTCGGGATTTACCCCGTGACTGCGCAGAAGGATACGCTTTTGGTAGAAGGACATACGTTGCCCATGTTCCGCAACGGCGTGTGTCTGACGGATTTTATTGCGCCACAAGGCGACCACATCGGGCTGTTCGCCGCGACGGTCAATGCAGAGAGCCTGGTGAATGCCTATAAGGCCGAAAACGACTTGTACCACAGTCTGATGACCGAGTTTCTGGCCAACCGGCTGGTCGAGGCCTTGTCGGAATGGCTGCACCGGCAGATGCGGACCGAGTGGTGGGGGTTCCCCTCGGGAATCCGCCCGGCAGTTGGCTATTCGTGCCTGCCCGACCATCGAATGAAACGCGATGTGTTCGATATTTTGGACGCGGCCGGTTATACGGGCATCACCCTGACCGAAAACGACGCCATGTTGCCGCTTTCGTCGGTGTGCGGCTTTTATTTTGCCAGTGACAAAGCCATCTATTATTGATTATGAACGGAATACTTGAATCATTGCTTCAAGCCCTGACTGGGGCTGTTCTGATTAGCGGTTTGGTGATTATTATGATGATGCTCATCGAATCGTTGAATTTGAGTGTGCAGGGTAAATTTTACAAGCACCTGCAAGGTCATCGTCTGTGGCAAATAGTGTTATCGGCGCTGTTGGGCAGTATCCCCGGATGTATGGGTGGTTTTGCCTCGGTGTCGCTTTATACGCACGGCATGATAGGGTTCGGCGCTTTGGTGGCCATGATGATTGCCTCGTCGGGCGATGAGGCGTTTGTACTCCTCGCTATTTCGCCCGAAAAAGCGTTGTTAGTGTTTGCCATATTGCTGGTTATCGCCGTGGTGTGCGGTTGGCTGATTGACTTGTTTTATAAAAACCACCAACCCCACTTGCACTGCGACAGCGACCTGCAACTGGCTGATTCCAATGATGTGCCGTTATTCGGTCATACCGGCCATAGAACATGGTTCTGGCAACGGACTTTGCTGGCTGTTTCGGTTGTCGTGTTTCTGGTGGCGTTGTTGAGCGGACTGCTCGAGCCCGATAGTCATGAACATGAGATGGGTAGAACCTTGTCGAGCGATTTCTTGTTGAGCGAGACCTGGATGTACTGGCTGTTCGGAGCTTTTGCACTGATGTTGTTGGTGGTGATTCTTTTCGGATCGGATGATTTTGTGCGTCATCAGTTATGGCATCATGTGGTGGTCCGGCATTGCCCTTCCACCTTCGCTTGGACATTCGGGGTGTTGGCTGTGCTCAATGTGGCGTTCCTGTACATTGATTTTGCTCCTTGGATATCCGACAATATTCCGTTGATGATTGTGCTGGCGTCGTTGATTGGTATGATTCCCGAATCGGGGCCTCATTTGCTCTTCGTTACCTTGTTTGCGCAAGGCATTGTGCCGCTGCCGGTGCTGCTGGCCAGCTGCATCAGTCAGGACGGGCACGCCTCGCTGCCTTTGCTGGCCGAAAGCAAGCTCGATTTTCTGCGCGCCAAGCTGGTGAATTTGGCGGTTGCCCTTGTGGCAGGCTATGCCGCCATGCTTTTTGTGTGATTGTCACCCAAACCTGATTTTTGCTGACAATTTCGGTTTATTTCGGGGATATGCTTATAAATTGTAAGTTTATTTTTAAAAATAATTGAATTTTATTGTGGGGAATTAAAAAACTTCGTATCTTTGCCCCGTCATTGAAAAGAAAATGAAACAGAATTTGTTGATTATTGCCCTGTCGATTATTATTCTCCGACTGCGTGTCGGGGGATAAGAGGGTGCATGTCAATAAGCGCGATATAAAAACTTTCTTATCCCTCGGGATGAGAAAGTTTTTTTTTACCAGATAACCAACTCTCCATTATGGAACGTCTTTACATATTTGACACTACACTGCGCGACGGCGAGCAGGCTCCCGGATGCCAGTTGAACACCGTCGAAAAGATTCAGGTCGCCCAAGCGCTCGAAAGCCTGGGCGTGGATGTGATTGAGGCGGGATTTCCGATTTCGTCGCCGGGCGATTTCAATTCGGTGGTCGAAATCTCGAAAGCCGTGAGCGAACCGGTGATTTGTGCCCTGACCCGCGGCATCGAAGCCGACATCGACTGTGCGGCCGAGGCGCTGCGCTATGCCCGTCGCAAGCGCATTCACACCGGGATCGGTACTTCCGACTACCACATCCGTTACAAGTTTAACGCCCCCCGCGAGGCCATTCTCGAGCGGGCGGTGGCCGCTACCGCCTACGCCAAAAAATTCGTCGAAGACGTCGAGTTCT
>JAGACJ010000097.1 GCA_017614195.1 Paludibacteraceae bacterium | reverse complement strand
CTGCTTGGGCTATATTTTTTCTCTATTTAAGAGCCTTCTCACCGATTCCGAAATTACCGGTTATTCGAAATGGGAGCTCTTAAAAATTTCAATCACTCTGACGGAAGAACCCGAAGTGCAGAAAGAAATGCTGTCGAATGTTTACATAACCCTTATTGTGTGCAGCATTTTTATTGTCTGGTACGCCATCAAACTATTAAAACAAACCAAGAAGCCCACCATAACAAAAGTATAGACAACGCTGTCGCTTACAGATCCCTGATCACCTCGGCAACGAGGCGGGTCATGCGGGGTTGCGCCTCATTGGCCACGCGCTGCACCTCTTCGTGCGAAACCTCGGGAGTCGGCTCAAAGCCACCCAAGTCGGTGATAATCGAAAACGCCAGCACCTTGATGCCCGAATGCACCGCCACAATCACCTCCGGCACCGTTGACATGCCGACCGCGTCGCCGCCAATCGTCCGGAAGTAGCGGTATTCCGAGGGCGTTTCGAAAGTCGGTCCCTGCGTACCCACATACACGCCCTGCTGCAGGCGGATTCCGAGCTTTTTGGCAATCGCCACCGCCTTGGCGCGCAAAGCGGCGTCGTAGGCATTGCCCATATCCGGGAAACGCACGCCCAGTTCATTGTAATTGTGACCGCGCAAAGGATGTTCCGGGAAAAGGTTGATGTGGTCGGTAATCAGCATCAGATCGCCCAACTGAAAATTGGGATTCATGCCGCCGGCGGCATTCGAAACCACCAGCGTCCCGACCCCTAAGGCCTTCATCACCCTTACGGGGAAGGTCACTTCTTTCATGGCATAGCCCTCGTAAAAATGGAAACGACCCTGCATGGCCAGCACCTGCACTCCGCCCAGGCGGCCGACAATCAGCTTGCCGCTATGGCCTTCGACCGTCGAAAGCGGAAAGTTCGGGATTTCCTGATAGGGAATTTCCTGCACATCGGTGATTTGCGTGGCCAACTCGCCCAGACCCGTGCCCAAAATAATGCCGATTTTGGGGAGAAACTGCATTCTGCCCCGTAGGTAAGAGGCCGTTTCAGAGATTTTTTGCAACATAATTCAACACAATTTTGTCAAACTCCGCCCCCCCGTCAAACAGGAAACGGACCTTGAGCGGTACACAATACATATTTTTTTTGAGAACGACCGACAAGGCCGGATGCTCGCACAGGCGCGACACGTCCTTGTCTGTCACCACAATCATCTTACGGCTTTGCGGCATGGCGGCGAAACGCTCCTCCATCAGACGCAGATCCGACTCGCTGAAATCGTGATGGTCGGGAAAAGCCAGCTGTTCGACCGGGCCTCCAAAGCCAGCCAGAAAATCGCGCAAAGGCTTGGGTTGCGCGATGCCGGTACACAAAAGCATGGCGGGCGGATCCTCCTGCAACTCCTTACGCGTCAGCTTTTGGCGCGTATCAAACACATTTCGGAAAGTGCCATATTGGAAGGTGGAATAGAACAGTTTCTGGAAAGCCCTCAAATTCAAGCGTTTGCGAATATCCGCCGCCTCCAGCGGGGTCATATTGGAAGGGCATTTCGAAACCACCACCACGTCGGCCCGGTATTTGCCCCGCACCGGTTCGCGAAGATCTCCCATGGGCAACATCCGGTCATTGTAAACCGGGCGATGGTAGTCCATAAGCAGCACCGACAGGCCCGGACGCAGTTTGCGGTATTGATAGGCGTCGTCCAAAACAAAGGCCTGCAACTCCTCAAACTGCTGTTTGAGCGTGTCGATTGCGTGCAAACGGTCGGAACAAACCGCAATCCGCACCCGCTTGTGGTGTTTCCGGTAGATTTGGAACGCCTCGTCGCCCAACTGCTCGAAAGAGGCCGCATCGCCGGCAATTTGCAGTCCTTCGGAACGGCGCTTGTAGCCGCGGCTGACCATGGCCATGCGGTATTTGTCTTCGAGCAGGTGCAACAGGTACTCGACATGAGGGGTTTTGCCGGTTCCGCCCACCGTCAGGTTGCCCACCGTAATCACCGGGAAGTCGTAGGCTTTGCTTTTGAGCCACCCGGAGCTATACCAGGCATTGCGGATATCCACGGCCAGGGCATACAGCCAACCCAAGGGATAAGCGGCATATCGGAGTATTTTTTCTGACTTTTTCAAAACTATTTGACGAATGCTTGCGGTCCACAACAGTCCATTCGGACAACAATATCACAAATATAACGATTTTTATGGATAAATTTGCCATTTCTGGGCAAAAAAAATGTAATTTTGCGTACTGACTAAAACATCTATCTGATATGAGCACAATCAATTGGTCCGAACTTGGATTCGGCTACATGAAAACCAACGCCAACGTCCGTTGCGAATACCACAACGGCGCATGGGGCAAATTAGAGTTACATACCGAAGAAACCATCAACATGCACATGGCCGCCACCTGTCTGCATTATGGTCAGGAAGGCTTTGAAGGATTGAAGGCCTTCAAAGGCAAAGACGGAAAAATCCGTTTGTTCCGCATCGACGAAAACGCCAAGCGTCTCGAATCGACCTGCGACGGTATCTGCATGCCCAAACTTCCCGCAGGGGTCTTCAAAGAAGCCGTGCTCATGGCAGTCAAAGCCAATCTGGAATTTGTTCCGCCCTACGAAAGCGGCGCCTCGCCGTACATCCGTCCCGTATTGTTCGGCAACTCGGCGCAAATCGGAGTAAATCCCGCCAAGGATTATATGTTCATCGTGTTTGTGTCGCCGGTAGGCCCGTACTTCAAAGGCGGTTTTTCGACCAACCCCTACGTCATCACCCGTCGTTATGACCGTTCCGCTCCGCTCGGCACCGGCATCTACAAGGTCGGTGGCAACTACGCCGCCAGCCTGGCCGCCCACATGGAAGCCCATGACAAGGGATATTCGTCGGAATTCTACCTCGACGCCAAAGAAAAACGCTACATCGACGAATGCGGCGCCGCCAACTTCTTCGGCATCAAGAACAACACCTACATCACTCCGAAATCGACGTCAATCCTGCCCTCCAT
>JAGACJ010000096.1 GCA_017614195.1 Paludibacteraceae bacterium | reverse complement strand
GCGCCGACCTTCGACCGAAATCCAGTGTTGCCCCACCTTGACACCGCAGGCATGCTCTATCGGATTTTCGTATTTGGCCATCAGATCGGCATAAACCGTCTGACGCAATGCGGTAATCTTAACTTTATTCATGGCTTCTCAAAGCTGGTGCAGAAGTGGCAACTACCAAAAAAAATAATCGCGGATGCAGGCCGCTGCTGAACAAGCTGCGGAAACCTCCCCCTTCCAAAACCAAGCCTTTCTTCATGACTGTTGCTTTTTGATGTGCAAAAGTAACAAAAAAAAAACTACCTTTGTGAAAAAGTTTGCACCATGCGGATCACCATACTCGGTTCGGGCACCTCTACGGGGGTCCCGTATTTGAATTGCACCTGCGAGGTCTGCCGCTCGGCCGACCCCCGCGATGCGCGCCTGCGCTGCTCGGCGCTGGTCGAGGTGCAGGGAAAGACCCTGCTGATTGACTGCGGCCCCGACTTCCGCCAACAAATGTTGCACCGGCCGACCCCTGCCATCGATGCCGTACTGCTCACCCACGAGCACTACGACCACGTTGCCGGCATCGACGATTTGCGGCCCTACGGCGATGTCGATATCTACGGCGAAGAACGCGTCTGCCAAGCCGTGCGCCGCAACCTGCCCTACTGCTTTGCCGAGACCCACTACCCCGGAACACCGCACCTGCACCTGCATACCATCGGTCTGACACCGTTCGAGGCGGCCGGCGTCAACGTGCAGCCTATCCGCTGCTACCACGCCCAACTGCCGATTGTGGGCTACCGCGTCGGCCCCATGGCCTACCTCACCGACATCAGCAGGATTGACGATGATCAGTTTCCGCTGCTCGAAAACCTCGAGGTGCTGATTGTCGATGCCCTGCGGCAGACGCCACACTTTTCGCACTTTATGCTCTCGGAGGCGCAGGATTTCGCCAAACGGACGGGTGCCAAGCGCGTGTATTTCACGCACATCTGCCACCAGATGGGCATTTACGCCGACGTTGAACCCTCCCTACCCGACAATCAGCAGTTGTGTTACGACGGAATGGAGATTGTCATCGGCGAATAAATACCGCAAAAACAACCATACGATAGCAAAAAACATTATCTTTGCAAAGGATTTCGGGCAGGACAAGCCTACCCGCCATTTTTTTGTTTCATCACAAATTACAGAATAACATGTACAGAACCAATACTTGCGGCGAATTGCGCATCACCGACGCAGGCAAAACCGTCACCTTGGCGGGATGGGTGCAACGCACGCGCAAGATGGGAGGAATGACCTTCATTGACCTGCGCGACCGTTACGGAATCACACAGCTGGTATTCACCGACGAAGCCGATGCCGAGCTGCAAAGCGAAGCGGCCAAAGTGGGCCGCGAATTTGTCTTGCAAGTGACCGGAAAAGTCGCCGAACGCGCCAGCAAAAACAAAAACATACCGACCGGCGAGGTGGAGATCATCGTCGAACGCCTCACCGTACTCAACCAGTCGCAGACTCCGCCCTTCACCATCGAGGAAAACACCGACGGCGGCGATGACCTGCGCATGAAATACCGCTACCTCGACCTGCGCCGCGAGTGCGTGCGCAAAAACCTGGAGCTGCGCCACCAAATGACCATGGAAGTGCGCCGCTACCTCGACAGCAAAGGGTTCTTGGAGGTGGAAACGCCGATGCTGATCGGATCCACCCCCGAAGGCGCCCGCGACTTTGTGGTTCCCAGCCGCATGAACCCCGGTCAGTTCTATGCGCTTCCGCAATCGCCCCAAACGCTTAAGCAACTGCTGATGGTCAGCGGTTTTGACCGTTATTTCCAGATTGTCAAGTGTTTCCGCGACGAAGACCTGCGTGCCGACCGCCAGCCCGAGTTCACGCAAATCGACTGCGAAATGTCATTCGTAGAGCAGGAAGACATCATACAACTCTTCGAGGGTATGGCCAAACACCTATTCAAGACCTTGCGCAATGTCGAACTATCCGATTTCCCGCGCATGACCTGGCACGACGCCATGAAATATTACGGCAGCGACAAGCCCGACACGCGTTTCGGCATGCGGTTTGTCGAACTAATGGACGTCCTCAAGGGATACGGGTTCGGGGTATTTGACAATGCCGCCTACATTGGTGGTATCTGCACCAAAGGCGCCGCCACCTACACCCGCAAGCAACTCGACCAACTGACCGACTTCGTCAAACGCCCGCAAATCGGCGCAAAAGGCATGGTTTATGCCCGCGTCGAAGCCGACGGCAGCGTCAAATCGAGTGTAGACAAATTCTATACGCAAGAGGTGCTGCAACAACTCAAGGCCGCCATGCAGGCCGAGGCCGGCGACCTGATCTTGATTTTGTCGGGCGACGATGCCAACAAGACCCGCAAACAGCTCTGCGAACTCCGTTTGGAGATGGGCTCGCAACTGGGATTGCGCGACAAAAACCAATTCTCTTGTCTGTGGGTGATTGACTTCCCGATGTTTGAATGGAGCGAGGAAGAAGGCCGCCTGATGGCCATGCACCACCCGTTCACCCACCCCAAGGCCGAAGATATTCCGTTGCTCGACAGCGACCCTGCGGCCGTACGCGCCGATGCCTACGACATGGTCATCAACGGCGTGGAAGTCGGTGGCGGTTCGATTCGTATCCACGACCCGAAACTGCAGGCCAAAATGTTTGAAATACTTGGCTTTACGCCCGAAAAGGCCGAAGAGCAGTTCGGTTTCCTGATGAACGCCTTCAAGTTTGGAGCACCTCCCCACGGCGGTTTGGCCTACGGCCTCGACCGTTGGGTCAGCCTATTTGCCGGATTGGATTCGATTCGCGACTGCATCGCCTTCCCCAAGAACAACTCGGGCCGCGACGTGATGCTCGACGCCCCCGCCCCGCTCGACCAGAAACAACTGGACGAACTGATGTTATCAGTCAATCCAACAGAAAAATAAACGTCGGCAAACAGCGACAAAAAAAGTGGGAACTGACCGTTTCCACTTTTTTTGTCATAATCCTTTCATCGAGAGCGAAATTCGTTTGCGCGCCAGGTCCACCTCAATGACCTTGACCTGCACATGCTGGTGCACCGACACGACCTCCGAAGGCGATGAGATATATTTGTCGGCCATTTGCGAGATATGCACCAGTCCGTCTTCGTGCACCCCCACATCGACAAAAGCGCCGAAAGCAGTCACATTGGTCACAATGCCTGGCAACACCATGCCGATTTTCAAATCCTCGAGGGTTTTGACCGAAGCGTCGAATTCAAACACCTCGATCTGGTTGCGCGGGTCGCGCCCTGGTTTTTCGAGTTCGTCCATGATGTCGCTCAACGTCGGCATCCCCACTTCGGGCGACACATAGCGTTTAAGGTCAACCGCTTTGCGCACCGCCTCATCTTGCAACAAATCGGCCACCGCCACCCCCGCATCCTTGGCCATTTGGCGCACCACATGGTACGATTCTGGGTGTACCGCCGTGTTGTCGAGCGGTTCGTCGCCCCCCGAAACACGCAGGAATCCAGCCGCCTGCTGGTAGGTTTTGGTTCCTAACTTAGGTACTTGCAACAATGTCGTCCGATTGCGGAAACGCCCGTGCTCGGTGCGATATTGCACGATATTTTGGGCCAGTTGCGGGCCCAATCCCGAAATATAGGTCAGCAAATGGCAGGAGGCCGTATTCAAATCAACCCCGACCCGATTGACCACGCTCTCGACCGTCGCGGTTAACGACTCGCCCAAACGCTTTTGATCGACATCGTGCTGGTACTGACCCACTCCAATAGACTTCGGATCGATTTTGACCAATTCGGCCAGCGGGTCTGCCAAACGCCGGGCAATCGACACGGCGCCGCGAACCGTTACATCGTAGTCGGGAAACTCGTCGCGCGCCACCTTCGAGGCCGAATACACCGACGCGCCGTTTTCGCTCACCGAAAACACTTGTATAGGTGAGTTGAACCGGATATGCTGCACAAACTGCTCCGTCTCGCGTCCCGCAGTACCATTGCCAATGGCAATCGCTTCGATTTTGTATGCTTCGACCAAATGGGCAATGGTCGCCGAAGCCTGGGCGGTTTTATTGTGGGGCGGATGCGGATAGATGTTCTCGTTATGGACCAGATTGCCAAACTCGTCGATGCACACCACTTTGCAACCTGTGCGAAACCCCGGATCGATGCCCAGAATCCGTTTGGCACCCAACGGCGGAGCCATCAGCAGCTGGCGGGCATTGTCGGCAAAAACGCGAATGGCCTCAGTGTCGGCTTTTTCTTTGGCTTGGGCTGAGATTTCGGTCTCGATCGAGGGTTTGAGCAACCGTTTGTAACTATCCCCGACCGCCATTGACACTTGCCGCTGGCAATCGCCTACGCCACGCACATACACCCGCTCCATCTGCGCAATGGTACGTTCGGCATCGGGCGCGATATCCACTCGCAACAAGCCGGCCGCCTCGCCCCGTCGGATTGCCAAGTACTGATGCGAAGCCATTTTCTGCAAGGGGATGTCCCAATCAAAATAATTGCGATAATTGGCGGCCTCCTCCTCTTTTCCTTTGACCACCCTGCACGTCACCCGGCCGAACCGTTCGAACTGGTTGCGGACCAGATTACGGGTGCGCCGGTCTTCGCTCACCCATTCGGCGATAATGTCGCGCGCCCCTTGCAACGCGGCCTCGGTATCGGCCACCTTATCGGTTACGTAGCGCATGGCCAATTGCTCGAGGCGGACAGGGTTCTGCGCCATAATTTGCCTGGCCAGCGGCTCCAGCCCGGCCTGGCGCGCCACTTCGGCCCGAGTCTTGCGCTTTGGCTTATAGGGAAGATACAAGTCTTCGAGTTCGGTCTTATCCCAGCATTCCGCAATTTTATGTTCCAGTTCGGGAGTCAGTTTTTCCAACTCGCGAATGGTATTCAAAATCGTTTCCTTGCGGTCGGCAATAACCTGATAACCATCAAGTCTTAACTTGATTTCGGCGACTTCGACTTCGTTGAGTGAACCAGTTGCCTCTTTGCGGTAGCGGCTGATAAACGGAACGGTCGCCCCGTCGTCGAGCAAGCGCACCGTCGCGGCCACTTGCCGGGCGGCAATGTTCAAGTCGCGCGCAATCAGGCCGATAATGGTAGATGATGTCTGCATGTGTTTCCAATAAGATTACAAAAGTAGCGATTATCCAAAATAAATCGTACCTTTGCACTTGCAAATATTGTAGCATTATGGTAAAACATGTCATTCTTTGGACGCTGAAAGACACCTTGTCGGACAGCGAAAAAGCGACCGTCAAGGCCGGTATCAAAGCAGGATTGGAAGGATTGAAGGGTCAAGTACCCGGTATCATCGACATCCAAGTGAACACCAACGGTTTGCCAACTTCAAACGCGGACGTCATGCTCGACAGCACGTTCGAGAGTTTTGACGCGCTGAAAGCATACGCCATACACCCCGCCCACGTGGCGGTGGCCAACACCAAAGTCCGCCCGTTTACCCAATTGCGCAGTTGCCTCGATTTTGAAATTTAGACTATGACAAGACAAGAGACCATTGACCTCGCGGTCAACTATTTTAAGCAAGGATATGCTTGTTCGCAAGCAGTTGTTTTGGCTTTCGCCGAACGGGTAAAACTCGACCCCACCGTAGCCAAACGCATTTCGGGAACCTTTGGAGGTGGCATGGGCCGCTTGCGCCAAAAATGTGGCGCAGTCACCGGGGCCTTCATGATTTTGGGCTTGGCCAAGGGATACGACCGCCCCGACGACATGGAGGGCAAACTGTCCGTTTACAGCAAAGTCCGCGAACTCAACCGACAGATTGAGGACATCTACGGAACCTCGCAATGCAACGAGCTGCTAATCAAATATTCAGAGCCCGCACATGTGGCCGAGCGCACACACCACAAAGACATTTGCGTACGCGTGGTGGCCGATGCCGCAGGCAAACTGTACGACATGTTGGAAGAAGCATAAACCATGCACCCCATCACACTGGTTTACCTCATCGCCACCCTCGCCGTTGTGGTGATTGGCGTCGTATATCTGGCGCGTCGCACTGCATGGGTACTGGCCACACCCCGAAAGGGATGGTACATTGTCTATGCCATTGTACTCGTGTATTCGTTCATTATGATGTCGCTCTGCAAATATGGGTTGGGCGAAAGCTTTTTCATCAACCGCTTAATTGTAATCGGCTCGTCGCTTTGCGGCGTAATCATCTGCTTGTTTCTGTGCCTGGCGGTTATCGAAACCGTTCATCATTTTCATTATCTCGGACGCAAGACTTTCGGAGCGATTACGTTGGTATCCACCTTTTTGCTTTGCGCCTACGGATTTATCAACGCCGCACACCCACGTGTCAAAACCGTGGAAATCACACTCGACAATTTGCATGAGCCCGTGACCGTCGCACACCTGACCGACTTGCACCTCGGACACTTCAGGGGCAAGGATTTTGTACGCCTTGTAGCCGACAAAACCCAGGCGTTGCGCCCCGACATCATTGTGATTACCGGCGACTTGTTCGAAAGCCACTACCACTTGGCCGATTCGGTAATCGCACCGCTCTGCGCACTCAATATCCCCACATTTTTTGTAATTGGCAACCACGACGAATATGTCGATGGTATGCTGATAAAAAAACTGGTTGCCCGCAACGGCATCCGTGTGCTGGCTAACGAAAAACTGAAGTTTGGATCTTTGTACATCGGCGGAGTGGACTTCTTACCCGCCGACAGCGCGCATTCCAATCACATGCGTCTGCCGGAAAACGGTCTCACCGTCGAATCGGTGATGCATGAGCTGAAGGCCAACGACACCCTACCCTACCTGATGCTGGCTCACGCTCCGGTCGGAGCCGAATACTACGAACCGGCGGGCGTCGACTTGGTTTTATCCGGGCACACCCATGGCGGGCAGTTCTTCCCGCTGACGGTCATCAACCATTTCGCATTTGAATACAACCGCGGGTTGCACCGCTACAAGAATATGTTCTTCTACACCTCCGACGGTTTGGGAACCACGGGGTTCCCTATGCGCACCTTCACCACCAGCGAGCTGACTTGCATCCGCCTCGTTCCGGCCAAACAGCAGGAAAAGAACTGAAAATTATACATTATCAACAAAAATCAGTAACTTTGGCTTAAATATGTCAGACACCGCGTCATATATAGTTACACAAGGGCGAAACATTGTGTTGCGTACCGATGGACAGGCCGTTTCCGAACAGGATTGCGCCCGTTTGGAACAATTTTATCCGAACTTAACCCGCTATTACGACCGCACGAACAACCTGACAACGATTGGATTACCCGCGCAATCCGGTGTACCCGAAGGTTACAGGGCATTCCCCCTGCGCAGTTATTTTGCAGCGCAACCTACGGCAATCGGGAGCTTGGCATTCAGAGCGAAAGCGCTTGTCGAATGGCGCGAATCGACACACTTTTGCACGCAATGCGGCTCGGCACTTTCTGATGACCAGACACTAACCGCACGCGTCTGTCCACAATGCCAACGGTTATTTTTCCCCCGCATCGACCCTTGCATCATCGTTTTGGTAAAGAAGGAAGGAAAATTCCTGCTGGCCCGCCATGTGCAACGCAATCAAGACATCTATGCCTGCATTGCCGGATTTATTGAGGCAGGCGAATCGGCCGAACATGCCGTAGCACGCGAAGTCTTTGAGGAAACGGGCATCCGGGTACGCGACATCTGCTACCGCGCCAGTCAGAGCTGGCCGTTTCCCGGACAACTGATGTTGGGATTCACCGCCGAATACGACAGCGGCGAGTTTCGTTTCCAACCCGACGAAATCGCCGACGCCCAGTGGTTTGACCCCGACAACCTGCCCCCCAGCCCCTCGCCGGGGTCGCTGGCCTACCGCCTGATACACGAATTCGCATGAAAACCGTCAACCCCGATATCATCCGCTACGTCGAAAGCCACATTCTGCCTCGCTACCGTGCGTTCGACAAAGGGCACAATACCGATCATGCCGACAAAGTCATCAACACTAGCATGGAACTGGCCGGCCACTACGAGGTAGATCCCGACAAGGTTTATGTCATTGCCGCATACCACGATTTAGGATTGGAAAAAGACCGTGACACGCACCACCTCGAGTCGGCACGCATACTATTGAATGACAAGCAATTGAAACAATGGTTCTCGGCCGATGACTTGCAGCTGATGGCCGAGGCGGTCGAAGACCACCGAGCCTCATCTGGTCGCGAGCCACGCTCAATTTATGGCAAAATTGTAGCCGAAGCCGACCGTGACATCAATCCTGACCGCATCTTGCAACGCACCGTGCAATACGGGTTGGCACACTATCCCGAATACGATATGGAAACACATTGGCAGCGATTTGTCGAAC
Organism: Paludibacteraceae bacterium; assembly: GCA_017614195.1. Taxonomy (GTDB): domain Bacteria; phylum Bacteroidota; class Bacteroidia; order Bacteroidales; family Paludibacteraceae; genus Enterocola. The sequence continues at coordinate 5,767 of JAGACJ010000096.1, read as the reverse complement.
ATTTGTACGAAAAGTATGCTGCAGGCGGTTATCTGCGACTATGGATTCCGTATTCCGACAACGCACGGCAACTCGACACCCTGCGCAACATCATCGCCGACACGACGAAACTTCGCAAACGCTTCGAGCATTTTTACCGCATCGAAAACTCGCAGCCGCAATAAAGCTGATTGTAGAAATTGTTTTGTTTGAGCAATTCGTTGCGCCGCTCCTGCAAGCCGTCCTTGCGCCAGTTCTTGGCCCAGAAATCCACGCCCTCGAAGCCGGCGACTGCCCGGCGGCCCGCCTCCTCAATCTGGTCGAGCCGTTTCCAACGCGACGAGGCCAAGGTGGTGGCAATCGTGTCAAAGCCGCGATCATAGGCCTCCTGAGCGGTTTTGCGCAAACGCATCTCGAAGCATAGCAAACAACGCGCCCCACGCTCGGGGTCCTGTTCGTGCCCAGCGACACAGCCGAGCCACTGCTCATGGTGATAGTCGCCGTCAATCACTTCGAGTCCAAGTTGCGCGGCATAGTGTGTCAGCTCGCCCTTTCGTTTCCCGTATTCTTCGTACGGGTAAATATTCGGGTTATAATAAAATAGCGTCGGGCGGATATCGTGTTGCAACATCCACTCCAATATCGCCGCGCTACAAGGCGCACAACAACAATGTAACAAGACTTGTTTCATCAATCGCAAAGATACGGTATTTTTGCAAATAATCATCTTCGAGGTATTGGCCATGTCGCAAATTTTCTTAATTTTGCACTGATAGCATTATTTATTAACCAATAACAAAAACACTATGGCTAAAATGTATGTATGTCCCATTTGCGGGTACATTCACGAAGGTGAAAATCCTCCCAAGACCTGTCCGAAATGCAAACAGCAACCGGTTTGGGTTGAGCAAGAGTGACAAGAACTGTCCTTCAATACAAAACGGCATGCTTCCTGTTGGGGATTGCGCGCCGTTTTTTTTATTTGCCAGACATTGTCATTAGGGAATAAAAAAAACGCCGATAGTCAATGACTATCAGCGTTTTTGGTACCCAGACCCGGGGTCGAACCGGGATGGAAGTGAATCCACTGGTGTTTGAGACCAGCGCGTCTACCGATTCCGCCATCTGGGCAATGGCTTTATTTGCGTTTGCGGGTGCAAAGATAGGAAAACTTTTTTGATACAAAAAATTTTTTTATAGAGTTTCTTTATTTATTTTTGTAAAAATTTTACTTGAAACGTTTTTTATGGACAAAAATCGTTATTGCGTGATTATGGCAGGTGGTGCCGGAAGTCGTTTCTGGCCGTTCAGCCGCAACAGTAAGCCCAAACAGTTCCTCGATTTTATGGGAACTGGCAGTTCGTTGTTGCAAATGACATTCAATCGGTTCGCCCGAATCATACCCACCGAAAACATCTTGGTGGTCACCAACCGCATTTACCGCGACATGGTGCTCGAGCAGCTGCCTCAGATGCGCCCTGACCAAGTTTTGGCCGAGCCATGCCGTCGAAACACTGCACCATGCATTGCATACGCAGCCAATCGCATTTATGCCACCAACCCCAACGCTTCGATGGTCGTAGCGCCGGCTGACCACTTGATTACCAAGGAAGTGGAGTTCCTTGACGCCATTACCAAAGGTTTCGATTTTGTAACCAAAGAACCCGTACTGCTGACACTCGGCATCCGTCCGAACCGTCCCGAAACCGGCTACGGATATATCCAAGCCGGCACTGATCAGAAAGGCGACTTCAAGCGTGTCAAGACTTTCACCGAAAAACCCAATGCAGAGTTGGCCAAAATCTTTATGGAAAGCGGTGAGTTTTTCTGGAATGCAGGCGTATTTTTGTGGAGCGTTTCATCCATTCTGAAAGCATTCGACGACTTTTTGCCCGACATCGCCGCCAAATTCCTGCCAGGCCGCGTGCTGTTCGGGACTCCCGACGAAGAGGCATTCATCAACGACAATTTTCCCTCTTGCCAAAACATCTCAATCGACTATGGCATCATGGAACACGCCAAACAGGTATATGTGCTTTGCGGCGATTTCGGCTGGTCTGACCTCGGTACATGGGGATCGCTCTATGATCTTTCGGAGAAAGACGCCAATGGCAACGTTAATCTCAAATGCCGGATGTTGGCCTACGAATGCAGCGACAATATCGTGGCCCTGCCCGAAGGCAAACTCGCCGTATTGCAAGATTTGAACGGTTACATCGTGGCAGAATCTGACAATGCCCTGCTCATCTGCCGCAAGGAAGAAGAACAGCGTATCCGCCAATTTGTCAACGATGTGAGCATGATGCCCGATAACGAACCTTATATCTGATCCAATGGAAACGACACCCAACACCGGCAATGCTGAACAAATGGTACTGCGCACCGAACATCTGTTCAAGGTGTACGGCAAGCGTACCGTGGTCAAAGACGTGTCGATCAATGTCAAACAAGGCGAAATCGTAGGATTGCTCGGACCAAATGGCGCCGGCAAAACCACCACCTTTTATATGACAACCGGTTTGGTACAACCCAACAGCGGGAAAATTTTCTTAAACGACACCGATATTTCGAAGTACCCTGTATTCCGCCGTGCAAAAAGCGGCATCGGCTACCTGGCTCAAGAAGCATCGGTTTTTCGTCAAATGTCGGTAGAGAACAATATCCGCGCCGTACTCGAAATGACCGATTTTCCGAAAGACTACCAACGCGAGAAATTGGAGTCGTTGATTGAGGAGTTTCACCTGACGAAAGTACGCAAAAGTTTGGGCATCCAACTCTCGGGCGGCGAGCGTCGTCGTTGCGAAATCGCCCGATGCCTTGCCATCGAGCCGAAATTCATCATGCTCGACGAACCGTTTGCCGGCGTCGATCCAATTGCAGTCGAAGACATCCAAACCATTGTCGCGAAACTCAAGGACAAGAATATCGGTATCCTGATTACCGACCACAACGTACACGAGACATTGAGTATCACCGACCGCGCGTATATGCTTTTCGAAGGACAGATTATGTACCAAGGCACTGCCGAAGAGCTGGCTGCCAACCCTGTTGTGCGCGAAAAATACCTTGGCTCCAACTTTGAACTCCGCAAGGTGAACTCATGACGACATTTCTATCCGGTCTTCAATCGTTTTTGTCGCATGCAGCCGGCTTTGTATGGGGTATTCCTATGCTCATCTTACTTTTGGGCACACATATCTTCATGACCATCCGCACCGGAGGAATCCAACGAAAATTAGGACTTGGCTTGCGAATGTCTGTAGCCCGTTCGCGCAAGAATTCGGGCGAAATCAGCAACTTCGGTGCCCTGTCAATCGCACTTGCGGCCACCATGGGGACTGGCAACATCATCGGTGTCGGGACGGCTGTTGCCTTGGGTGGCCCCGGAGCTGTCTTGTGGTGCTGGATTACCGGAGTGTTGGGCATAGCCACCAAATATGCCGAATCGCTGCTGGCCATAAAATACCGTATTCGCGCCGAAGACGGCAGCTTGATTGGGGGCGCCATGGTTATACTCGACCGCACCATGCACCGACACGGGCTTGCCCTGTTCTTCTGCATTGCCACCATTTGCGCTGCATTCGGAATCGGCAACATGAACCAGTCGAACTCGGTATCGCTGCTAATGGCACAAAGTTTTGGCGTGCCCGAATGGGGTACCGGTTTGTTTTTAACCGCCATTGTCGGTCTGGTGGTCTTTGGCGGTCTCAAAGTGCTTTCGCGCAGTTGCGAGATTTTGGTGCCGTTTATGGCGGCATTCTACATCATCGGGTGTATTTTGCTGTTAATTTTCAATTTCCAATTCGTTGACGACGCCGTTTCCACCATTTGTGTATCGGCATTTACTGGGCAGGCGGTAGGTAGCGGAGTTGTGGGTGGGGGGCTGTTGCTAACCATGCGTTACGGATTAGCCAGAGGCATGTTCTCTAACGAGTCCGGCATGGGCTCGACGTCCATTGTTTCGGCGGCCGCTCAAACCGAAAACGCCGTCAAACAAGCGTTAGTCGCCTCTACGGCGGTATTTTGGGATACGGTGGTTGTGTGCGCTTTGACCGGTATTGTAATTGTCACAAGTGTTATCGCATACCCGGATATCGACTACTCGCATGGCGCCGTACTGACCAACTTGGCATTTACCAAGCTACACCCCATCGGCGGATTTCTGCTGACATTCGCTTTGCTGATTTTTTCGTTCTCAACACTGCTTGGTTGGTCTTATTATGCGGAGCGCTGTTTGATGTATATGGGATTTGGAAAACGGCTTGTCTGGTTTAGAATCGTCTGGCTTGTCGCCATTTTTGTAGGAGCCATTGCCAAAATACAATCGGTATGGGATTTCGCAGACCTGGCGAACGCGCTGATGTCAATTCCCAACCTCATCGCCGTCATAGCCATGAGCAATGTGGTGGTACACGAAACAAAAAAATACGCATCGGCATCACATATCAACGATGTGGATAACGAAATGGAACACTAAATGAAATACCAAACGGCAGGTATTGCAAAACCTACCAAGTCTACCTTCTGAGAACTACCGACATGGAACCACAACCAACCATTTGCGCGGTCTCAACCGCCCCCGGCATAGGAGGAATCGCGGTGATTCGCGTTTCGGGCAGCGATGCCATTGCCATTTGCGATCGCATATTGCGCTTTCGGTCAAAGAATTTGGCCGCACAGCCCTCGCATACCGCTCATCTTTGCCAAGTCTATGACGACGAAAAGTTGCTCGACGAAGTGGTTTGCACGGTTTTCAGAGGACCAAACAGTTTTACGGGCGAAGACACGGTCGAAATCGCTTGTCACGGCTCGCAATACATTCAGCAAGAACTGCTGCGCGTTCTGTTGAAGAACGGATGTACCATGGCCAGTGCCGGCGAGTTTACCAAACGTGCTTTCCTTAACGGGAAAATGGACCTTGCCGAGGCCGAGGCCGTTGCGGATCTGATAGCTTCGGAGTCGGCAGCTGCGCACCGTTTGGCTCTAACGCAAATGCGGGGCGGTTTTTCAAGCGAGCTTGCCTCGTTGCGCACGCGCTTGCTCGAACTTACCTCGCTACTTGAACTTGAGCTTGATTTCAGCGAAGAGGATGTGGAGTTTGCCGACCGCAGTCAGCTCAATGAATTGTGCCAAACCATCAGCAGCCGCATCCATACGCTCTCGCAATCGTTCAAGTTGGGCAATGCGCTCAAGAACGGCATTCCGGTGGCGATTGTCGGCGAAACGAATGCCGGCAAGTCCACCCTACTCAACCGCCTGCTGGGCGAGGAAAAGGCCATTGTTTCGGACATTCACGGCACCACGCGCGACACCATCGAAGACCATGTGGTGATTGGAGGGGTGAATTTCCGTTTTATTGATACGGCCGGTATTCGCGAGACTGACGATCAAATCGAAAATATCGGTATCAAACGCAGTTACGGGGCAATGGAAAAAGCCTCGGTGGTAGTTTGGATGATAGACGCCTTGCAGGTGAGCGAGCACATCGATTGGATGGCCGACCGCATCGTTCCGCGTTGCGAGGGCAAGCACCTGCTGATTGTCTTTAATAAGGCCGAGTCGCTCTCGGACGAGGACAAGGCCGTGCTCAACAATCTGTTTGCCAACTTTACGGCGCCCCTAATCTTTCTTTCGGCAAAATTCGACGAGTCGCTCGCTCCGCTGACCGACGAACTGCTACGCGTTTCGGGCGTTGCCGAGCTGCAGCAGAACGAACTGCTGGTCACCAATATGCGGCACTACGAAGCCCTGTTACAAGCCGGCGCGGCTATCCAACGGGTACAGCAAG
>JAGACJ010000095.1 GCA_017614195.1 Paludibacteraceae bacterium | reverse complement strand
GTCGCAGGCCGCTACGAAATAGTCGGCCCCGACCGTGGTTCCGTCTTCGAAACTTACCGAAACGGCCCGTTTCTTTTCGATGTTGAACCGGCTGGCTTTCTTGCGGTAGAAAATTTTGCCACCCAAGTCGAGGTAGGTCTTCAGCATGTTGTCGGAAATGGCTGCCGAACCGCCTTTGGGCAGGGCGCCGTTGCCTGAGTCGAACGTGCCGAGCACATAAAAGAACGACGAGGCGTTGTAAAAATCGGGCATGTAGGCCAAGATGGCTTTTTTGAGCAAGGGATGCTTGAATTTATCGGCCAGGGTCGGCATCGGCATCAGCGCGTATTTTCCGTGCACTTTTCCTAATTTGCGGAAGCGGCGCAGCATCCTGAAAATCTCGAGCAGACTCATCTGTTCCATCGGCTTTTTGGCCGGCAGCTCAAAGTCTTTGTACAGCCGGATGGCTAAGATGAACTCCTCGATGGCGTCTTTGTCTTCGGGCGATATGGCCAGCATGTCCTGGCGCAGTCGCTCTTCGTCTTCCCACAAATCAATCTGACCTTCGGGGCATTCGACGTGCAGAAACGATTCGTTTTGAATGACCTCTTTGCCGTTGCCCAACACGCCGACTTCCTCCCATACTCCGTAGAGCTCGCTCGACGGATTGGTGCCGGTCATCCAATGCACGCAGTTGTCTATTGTGTAGCCTTGGCGTTTCCAATAGGTGCATTCGCCTCCGGCAATCGTATGTTGTTCGTAGATTTCGCATTCAAACCCTTGGCGGCGCGCATAGATACCTGCTGCCAATCCGGATACTCCTGCTCCAATAATGACTATTTTCATGCTTGTTGGTTATTGTTGTTTGATTTTACTTGTTTTTGCGTGTTCCTTTTCGGACGGCTGTGCTGGAATTTGCGGTGGCGTTGGTTGCCATGTGAATCGTTCTTGCCTCTCGCCTCCTTGAATCTGCGGCCCGGGTTATAGGCTGGCGCATCGCCGAGAGCTTCGGGCAGTGCCGGCTTGCGGATGTCTTTTTCGATGAATTTCTCGATAGCGCCGAAACTGAACTGGTCTTTCTCGGCGACAAAGGTGATGGCGGTGCCCCCTTTGTTGGCGCGGGCGGTACGGCCTACACGGTGCACATAGTCTTCGACGTCGTGCGGAACGTCGTAATTGACTACCATGTCAATGTCTTCAATGTCGATGCCACGGGCTACAATGTCGGTGGCCACCAGTACTTGCACATGGCCGTTCTTGAAGTTGCGGATGACCTCGTCGCGGTCTTTCTGCTCCAGGTCGGAGTGCATGGCGGCCACTTTGAGGTGCAGCGAGCGGAAGGTCTTGTAGATTTCCTTCACCTTCTGCTTCGACGACGAGAAAACGATGACCTTGTCGGGCGAGTCGGCCTTCAAAATCTGTTTGATAAGTTCGAGTTTCTGGGCTTCGTAGCAGATGTAGGCCGACTGGTCGATTTTGTCGGCGGGCTTGGAAGTCGAGAGTTTGACCGATTCGGGATGGTGCAGTACCTTTTGGGCCAACTGCTCGATTTTGGGGGCCATAGTGGCCGAAAAGAGCAGGGTCTGGCGTTTGCCGACAGGCGGCAGGTAAGAGTTGATGTGCATGATGTCATCGACAAATCCCATGTCGAGCATGCGATCGGCTTCGTCGAGCACAAAGAAGCTGACTTTCGAAAGGTCGATATGCCCCATGTTGAGCAGGGCGATGAGGCGGCCCGGAGTGGCGATGACCACATCGACTCCGGCACGCAGTGCCTTGTTCTGCTGGTCAAAGAGGCGTCCGTCGCCACCGCCATAGACGGCCACCGACGATACCGGTACAAAGTAGGCGAAAGCCTCGAGCTGCTGGTCAATCTGTTGGGCCAGTTCGCGGGTCGGCACCATGATGAGGACGTTGATTTTGTCTTCGGTCAGCTTGCCTTGGCACAAAATATTGAGGATGGGCAGCAAGTATGCCGCCGTTTTGCCAGTGCCGGTCTGTGCGCACGCCAATAGGTCGCTGCCATTAAGCACAATCGGCATGGTTTGCTCCTGAATCGGAGTCGCTTCTTTAAAGTTCATTGCCTCCAAACCGTCGAGCAGCTCGGGGGTCAGGTTCATTTCGTCGAATCTTATGGGCATAAACAATCACTCTAAACGGAGTGCGAATTTAGTGATTTTGAGGAAGTGTCGCAAATATTTCGTTTCTATATCCGTCACTTTACCATCTTTTCGGATGATATTCCGATTCAATCTGATTTTCAATTGCATCGGGAAGAACGGAGAAGAAGTCGAGACCAGTCAGCAACTCGAGGTCGTCGATGCTTAGGGCAAAATCCCAAAGCGGGCATTCGTCGTTACGGTTGGGCATCATAAAACCTACGGCTTCGTAGGTTCCGTTATGGTAGTATAAGACAGCTTTGAAGAATGCGGCTGGAACGACAACCTTGTGAGGACCGATGGTAGACGGATTGACACCGATTATCGGTCCGGTGACCACCCATAGCCGGTCGAATTTGCAGGCCCATGCGCGCACCTTGTTTTCCAGTTTGTGCCATTCGCCTCCGTTCAGGTCGTGATTTTGCGGGCATACGTTGCTGTAATAGAAACTTTCGGCCATGGCCGTCGAATCCCATTTCATGTCGCCGGCGGGAGCCATGTGCCCGCGGTCCCATCCCGAAAGGCGGTAGTCGTCGTTGTCGGCCGAGTGGCGTCCCATATCCGGGTCTGGGACGAAATATTTGCAACGGGGTACGGTACCTTTTGTCTCTTCACAAGTTATTTCGTATGCCACCCAGTTGGGAATTTTGTAGTCTGGATTGTAACTCAAGGTAAATCCTTTGCGGCTCGCCACAATTTCCTTGACCGGCTTTTTCCAGACCGGGTATTCCATCAGATTGGTCTGAGCAAGGGTACCGATGCAGAAAACAACTGATAAAGAAAGAATGGTAAGGAGTCTTTTCATTTTGACAGACTGTTCAAGTACTTGTTGGCGGCGTCATACCCCATCTGGTAAAGTTCGCGGTATGCGCCAAAGCTCATGATGTCGTATTGGCCGGCGGTGTCAAAATGTATGTACCATTGGCATTGGTCGCGGTGCGAGCGGTTGTTCTCGCCGTTAAACAGTAAAACGGTTTGCAACAGTACGTCTTTGGCCGATACCAGTTCTTTCCCTTTCGGATAGTCCATGATGTCCACCGCAATGATAAAGTCGCATCCGTTTTGAATCAGCGGCTCAACGGGCAGGTTGTCCAAAATACCCCCATCAACATACAATTTGCCGTTGATATTCAAACTTTCGAACACACCCGGCAACGATGCTGACGCCAATACATATTCCGATAATTTCGGCCCGTGCGAATGGTACTCGACCACCCCGTCTGTCAGGTTGGTTGCACTTACGGCCAGAGGTGTTTGTAAAGAGTCGAAGTGGTTGTGGGGAATAAGTTTGTGCATGATTTTGCGAATGTGGTGCCAGCCGAAAAGACCTCGTCTCGAATCGCGTCTGACCGAAGTAAGATTTGATAAGCGGTCAAGATTGTACTCATCAACGATTTGCATGATTTCGGCAGGGCTGTAACCAGCGCAATATAGCACGCCTAAGATCGATCCCATGCTGGCTCCGGCCACGTAGTCGGGGTGGATGTTGTGCTCATTCAGGGCTTGCAGTACTCCCAGATGTGCAAACCCCAAAGCACCGCCTCCGCTCAGGCTGATACCGATTTTGTGGGGGTGTTGCGGCTCAGACTTATGGCTGGGCGTTTTGGCTTGCAACAGGCTGGTGGCAAGCAGTAGGCAGACAAGGAGTACGGACGGTTTCATGCAAGTTCGTTTTTGAT
>JAGACJ010000094.1 GCA_017614195.1 Paludibacteraceae bacterium | reverse complement strand
TGGCTTCTTCGCCGCCATTTGCATTTTGCCATGTAGAGACGCACAGCCGTGCGTCTCTACACACCTCCGACCCCGCTCCTCTATGAAGCGAGTTTACAGTTAGTACACAAACTTGTGGTCCACAAAGTTGTGGACTGAAAAATCGGTTGCGATGGTTGGCATCACGAACATCGTGGCTCTTGTGCCCCGACCCCGCTCCTATGTTTAGGAGAGGGGTGCACCAAACATAAGTACCCCTCACCCTGGCTAGGGAGAGGGGTTAGGGGTTAGGGGTGAGGGCTGGCGTTTTTACCGAACCGACACCTTGTAGGTCTGGTTGCCGACGAGGACGAGGTACAGGCCCTTGCCCATCGGAATCTGCTCGTAATCCGAGGCCGGAACAGTGTTCACCAAAGTGCGGCCGGTGAGGTCCACCACGCGGACACGCTGGTCTTGCGCACCGGCAATCACCACCGCTCCACCGGCGGCAAACACCGAAACGGAGGCTTCGGCCACATCGGCCACGCCCGTCGGCACGTTGGTGCCCGAGAAGAAGATGTTGTCGATATACACGTTGCCGTCCACGCCGCGGTCATCCTTGCAGCACCACTTGAACTGGAAGAACTTCGACAAATCGACACCCGACAGCGTGCGCAGGTCAATCGTGTATTCCTTCCACTGGCCCTTGGTCAGCGCAATGTTCTTTTTGTCTTCGGCCGGCCCCTGGCTAATGCAGTACCAGTCGAACGAGGTCATGCTGGTACCGTCGGTATAGGCATGGAAATGCAGATAAGGGGTCTCCGTCACGTTCAGTACGGCATAGTCGCCAAAGCACGAGCCCAAATAATGGCCCACGTTGCCACTGTTGAAAGCTAACTTGATCGACTTGCTGTTGGCCTCTTTCGAAGCGGTCGCCGACTGGCCCCAATCCAGCACGTAGTTGAAGTTGTTGTAAGTCGTACCTTTCACGTAGCACAACTTCTCCTTGTCGTAGTGTTTACGCTCTGGTGCCGCGGGAATCGTGGCCTGAGCCACCGTATTCTTAATCGTCACGTTCTTGTCCTCTTGCGAGGCGGCGCGCTGCTGCCAGTCGCTTCCTGCCGGACGGATATCGAAGAATACGATGTAATCGTTGCCCGCTGCCACCGAACCCGGTACGTTGAGGGTGATGCTCTTGGTGCCCGTGCCGGCTGCGATATTCGAAATTTTGTTTTCCGAAACCAGGGCATAGTCGTTGCCTTTGTACAGGGTGACCCACATATCGGCAGTTTGCGCAGCCGAATAGTTCACGCTGAACGTATGCGTCTTGTTGTTGTCGAGGCTCGTCACATGGCTGGTGCTGATGGACCAGGTCAGGCTCGAGGTGATGGAGATGAACTTGAACTCCTTGGTCGCCGCACGCTGCTGCCAACCGGCGTCGCGCGGACGGATGTCGAAGAACAGGATGTAATCGTTGCCGGCCTCCACGTCCGAACCGATCGTCAGGCTGATGGTCTTGGAGGTGGACGACGAGGCGGCCGCCACTTGCAGTTTCTTTTCGGCCACGAGGTTGTAGTCGCCCGTACGGTAGAGCGTCACCCAGATGTCGGCCGCAGCCGGGGCGGTATAGTTGACGGTGAAGTTGTGGGTCTTACCGTTGGCCAGACTCGTTACGTTCGACGTCGAAATCGCGTAGTTGGTCGTGTTGCCGCCGCCACCGCCGCCAGAGCAGTTGCCCATCACCGACTTGATGGCCTTGAGCAGCGAGGTATCGTCGAAGGTATCCTGGCCCAACTCCCAAATCATCGTACCGGCATACCCTTTGCTGAACTCGGCCTTCGACTTGATAGTCGGAATGCCGTTGTAATAGATACCGTTGTAATAGTCGCGGTTGGCGTTGTTGCGGTCCATTGCGATGATTTCGCTATACGTTTTGGCTCCGCCCGAATTATAGCCATAGAACGGAACACCGATGGTCATGCGCGAATTGCTCACCCCACGGGCATTGTAATAGCTGATCATGTTGTTGATCAAGGATTGGGGGGCATGGTCGCCGGAACCGTTCGTATTGGCATCGTACGACATCAGGTTGATGAAGTCAAGATTGTTGTACGCCGCATTGGGAATCGCATCCGTAAACCAGGTCGAAACCGCCATCGAGAGCGACTTGCCCGATCCCAGACGCCCCTTCAACTCGGAAGTCAGCGCCTGGAAGTTGTTCCAAATATCGGCATCGGTCAGTTCAATGTCGATGTCAACGCCATCGAGTCCGTAGGTATTGACGTAATTCATCACGATGTTGCAGAAATTGGTACGTTTCTGGGCGGTCGTGAAGGCACCGTCGTTTTGGAAACCGTTCCAACCGCCAATCGCCACAATGACCTTTACATTGTTGGCATGGCACTTGGACACGATGTTGCGCACATCGGCATCGCTAAAGTCGGACGTAATCAGAGAACCGTTGGCATAACGGATAAAGGAAAGCACGCAGTGTGTCAGCGCCGACCAGTCGATCGAGTTGACGGTGTACGTACGGTACGAAGGCATATAGCCTACCACCATCTTGCCGCAATACTTGTCGCTAAACGCGGGAATCTGTTGGACTTCGGGTTGCTCCCCAACCGACAAACCTTCGGGTTGTGCAGGTTCTTGTGCTCGTGCTGTGAAGGTAAATGCCAACATTGCAGCCAAAGCAAGTAATAATTTCTTCATGGTATGTTGAATTTTTGGTTTTGCAAAAAAACTACATGGCAAAGATACAGACTATACGCGCGCAACGCACCTGATGTAGTGGTTTTGTTAATCCGAAAAAAACACAATACACTAAATATCAAGCATCTACAAACAAATACATCTTTGTTTTTGTAAATTTTAACAAAGAATTTTCAGGGGGTTGATGTAGTGGTTTTGGAATGTACGGAGCACGATGTATTGATTGGATAGCCTCATATCATCACGAACGACACATCATTCGTAATCTTTGTTGCCTCTATTTTCTAATTCAATCTCGAAAATAATCGTTATTTTTGTACAATGAATTTGACGAAAACTCTACATATATTATTTTGTGGCCTTGTATGTGTATTGTTGACGGCGTGCCACTTGCAGAAGGAGTCATCCGCATACAATGACGAAATTCACATTGATACCCTGCGATACGCGCGACATTTCGAGATTGCCCATACCGACAACTACAAGCGTATTACCATATTTGATCCTTGGCACGAAGGACAAACCTTGGGACGATACTACCTTGTACACGACAGTTTGACCGAAACGCCCGATGACGGATTGCGCATCCGCATTCCACTGCAGCGGTTAGTCATCGGCTCTGCCAGTTATATCGGCTATCTCGAAGCGCTCGGACTTCTCGACAAAATCGCCGCTTGCCCCGACACCGTGCAAATCTACTCCCCTACCGTGATTTCTCAGGTTCGAGAGGGGAAAACCCTGCCTTTTGGCGATCCGTATGCCGTAAATACCGAAACGATATTGCGAATGAGACCCGACTTGATCATGATGATCGGTTATGCGGGAACAGACCAAAGCACAGAGCGCTTACGGTCATTGCGACAACCGGTCATCACCAATGTCGAGTGGACAGAACCGTGTATTCTTGGGCGAGCGGAATGGATCAAAATGTTTGGAGCGTTTTATGACCTGGAGTCTGAGGCCGACAGCATATTCCTTGGCATAGAAGCAAACTACAATCGATTGAAAGTCCTTGCCCAAACGACTAATGACAAGCCCTCCATTTTGCCCGGAGCACCTTTCCGAGGAACTTTGTACATGCCTGGTGGACAAGGTTTCATGACGAAAATGTTTCGCGATGCCAACGGCAGTTACCTCCATAGTGATAACAGCGAGCGGGAGAGCATAGGATTAGACTTGGAAACCGTTGTACGCAACTTCGTCAATGCAGATATCTGGATAGGGGCAGATGCCACCTCCATGCACCAATTACTCTCCACCGAATCGCGCTATGCACTGCTCAAACCCGTCAAAACAGGACAAGTCTATAACAACAGCCGCCATGCCACCCCAACTGGCGGCAATCTCTATTGGGAGGCCACCCCAGTACACCCAGACTGGTTGTTGGAGGACTTGATTCGCGTGCTACACCCCGACCTGTTGACTTCAGGTGAATACCATTTCTTACAACAACTCAAATAATAATATAATGAAGAAAACAATCTTGTTCATCCTGCTGTTCGTCTTGTTTGCCATAGCGTTTGTGTTCGACATGGCAGGCAAAGATTTGAATTGGCAGGAGCTGCTAACCGTATTGTCGAATGGCGACACCGACAGTATTTCCTCTCAGATTGTACAACAAATACGGTTACCCAAAGCCATTACGGCCATATTGTGCGGCGCTGGACTGTCAGTAGCCGGTCTTTTGATGCAGACCCTGTTTCGCAACCCGTTGGCAGGCCCATACGTATTGGGTATCTCATCGGGCGCCGGATTAGGTGTGGCGATTGCCGTTATGGGGGCCACCTACCTCCCCGTCATCGCCAATTATGGGGCCATCTCGCAAGTCGTGGCCGCAGCAGTGGGCGCCTTGGCCGTATTGCTCATTGTGCTACTGATCTCGACCCGCATACACGATACCGTTTCGCTATTGATTATCGGTATGATGTTAGGCAGTCTGACAAGCGCACTGGTCAATGTACTGCAAACATTCAGCAACCCTGATGCGCTGAAAGTCTATATCATGTGGACCATGGGCAGTCTGTCAACCGTTTCGATGAGTCAGCTGCAACTGATGATACCGCTGATGTTAGTGGGATTTTTGCTTTCCATTCTGATTGTCAAGCCTCTGAACGCTTTGCTATTAGGCGAAAACTACGCACGTAGCATGGGTGTAAATGTAACATTCATTCGTACCATTATCATCATCACTACCTGTCTGTTGGCTGGAGTATCCACCGCTTTTACCGGTCCGATTGCCTTTATCGGAATCACTGTACCACACATAGTAAGAGGCATCTTCCGATCAAGTGACCACCGCATTGTGTTACCCGGCTCGTTGCTCACGGGCGCCACGCTGATGTTAGTGTGCGATTTCGTATCGTGCCTGCCCCAATACTCGTTTCCCATCAACTCGATGTGCGCGCTCGTAGGCGCCCCAATCATCATTTGGGTTATCTTTAAAAACAAAAAAATTCAAAACTAATGTCAGATAGAGTTTTACTTGAAACGCGCCAATTGTCTATCGGCTATCACAAGAAAATTGTTGCCGAGAACCTTTCTTTTATATTGAAAGGGAACGAAATGGTTTGTCTTATCGGCCGGAACGGTACCGGGAAATCGACCTTGCTGCGTACGATTGCCGCATTGCAACAACCGATTAAAGGACACATCAAACTAAAAGGAGAGGATGTTGTCAAGATGTCACGCTCGCGCCGGGCAAGACAAATCAGCATTGTGTTGAGCGACGCTATGATGGAGAACAGTTCCTTCACCGTGCGTGAAATGGTGGCCTTGGGGCGTTTTCCTCACACGGGACTGATGGGCAAGTTGTCGGCAAAAGACGACGAAGTGATTGACAGCGCATTACAAGCTGTTCATTTGACAAATAAAGCCACTTCACCTTTTACCGAATTGTCGGACGGTGAACGCCAGCGAACCATGATTGCACGCGCCTTGGCACAAGACACCGAAATTATTTTGCTCGACGAGCCAACCGCCCATCTCGACTTGCCCAACAAAATTGATATACTGATGCTGCTGCACGATTTGGCACACAATATGGGCAAGGGCATACTACTGTCAAACCACGAATTGGACCTGACGCTGCAAACCGCCGACAAAATATGGTTGCTAAGCCCGGACGGGCTATTGCGCGGTATCCCTGAAGACCTCGTACTTACCCGTAAAATCGACGCCTATTTCCATTCTCCGAACTTTACTTTCGACATTGAAAACGGAAATTTCAGAATCAACCACACCACCCAACGCAACGTGCGGATGCAAGGATCAGGTATTGTCGCGAGCTGGACCCGCCATGCGCTCGAGCGCTGCGGATACTGCGTCGATAATGACCCGTATGCCCCGCTTATCGAATGTTTTCACGAGCACAAATGGCGGCTCACCTTCCAAAATCACGACGAAGAGCTGGACAGTATCGAAAACCTGATTTACACCTTGAACGAACTCGCAGAATCGGTCAAGAATCAATAAAGGCGTCGAGTCATTCACATTTGACCTGCATGATAGCCGTCATACGCTGCAACAGCGTCGGGTGCGAATAATGAACGAAAACGTATGCCGGATGCGGTTGCAGGTTGGTCAACGAATCGGCCGACAGTTTTTTCAACGCGCTAATGAGCGCGTCACCCAACCCGTGTTTTGCGGCAAACGCATCGGCTTGATATTCATGCTTGCGCGACGACACCTTTGACCACAATCCCAAGCAGATCGAAATCGGAGAATATAGCATTGTGAAAGCGTACAATGCCAAATGGAAAACCGGTTCGCTACCGCCATTCATAGCCTCGGTCAATGCCGGCCACGACAAGAAATAGCCTAACAGACCGAACATCAAGAGATTCTGCACAAATGCAGAAACCACAGATTTGAGCGTGTGTTTGTGCTTGTAATGGCCGATCTCGTGTGCCAATACCGCCACAATCTCCTCCACCGACATTTTCTCAATCAGGGTATCGTACAATACAATACGTTTTTTCGGTCCCAATCCCGAAAAATAGGCGTTAGCCTTGGTCGAACGTTTCGATCCGTCAATCACATAAATGTTGTCGAGTTTGAAACCGACTTTGCCGGCGAATGACTCGATGGCATTGCGTAGCGGGCCTTCTTCGA
Source organism: Paludibacteraceae bacterium (assembly GCA_017614195.1). Taxonomy (GTDB): domain Bacteria; phylum Bacteroidota; class Bacteroidia; order Bacteroidales; family Paludibacteraceae; genus Enterocola. The sequence goes on along the minus strand of JAGACJ010000094.1, from coordinate 13,534 downwards.
GCGGCGTCTGTTTGTTGAACAAAGGCACAATCAGATTGCTGTAAAAAGTAGTCATAAACAGCATAAACACACTCAGCACACCCCATGCAAGCAACCAAAACCACTCCGTCGTCAGCAAATACAAATAGGTGATTAATGCCAATATACCGCCACCTAACACTACTTCGAGCAACAAAGATTTGAACTCGTCGGCCCAGAAAAGTTTGCGGGTCTGTTTGTTGAATCCGAAATTTTCCTCAATCACAAATGTCTTATAATACGAAAACGGCAGACCTGATACCAATCCCCACAGCTCAATCACCCCAAAGAACAACAAACAAAGCCAAATGGCATTGTCGGTCAACGTACGCCATTGTGCGTCAATCCAGCCATACAATCCTATTGACAAGGCTATGACGGTCACCAACGTAGAGAAACAAGTGCTAATCAAACTTAGTTTGTAATTTGCTGTGCTGTAACGCTGTTGCTTGTCATAACGCTCGTTATCGTAAATACCTTGCAATGATTCTGGCAACGGTTTGCCAAAATCGCGGTAATTGAGCCACGACAAGACGAGTCCGATAACAAACGACAATAGCAAGAACGCTAAAATACAAAAAAACACACTGTTATACATAATCTAAAAATCTAATTGCAATTTCAAGTTAAATTGGCGACCAGTCAGATAATTCGGCACGGCAAACTGCTGATTGTACACATCGGTTACCCAATAATAAGAATTGACATTATTGAAACCGAAAACATTCAGCACTTCGAACGAAATCAAGATTTTGCGGAACGGCTTGAAGAAACCATGTCCCATCCAAGGGTCCTTTCCTTTTTCGAACTGGCGTGACAAACCGATATCGACACGACGATACGACGGCATACGCATCGACGTTGAGGCATATAGGTCACGGTGCGTCGGACCAACCGGCAATCCTTGCGACAAATTGAACAATACATGTATGCGATACTGGGGAAAACGCGGCACATAATCTTGGAAAAATACCGACACATTGTAAAGTTGGTTCATTGGGTGACGGAAATAGCCGTATTTGTCACCATCAAGGTCTTGCATGGCATACACCATCGAAAAACTGATCCACGAGTCGATTGTCGGCACGAATTCTCCGAACAGTTTGACATCAAAACCCGTGATATAGCCCTTTCCGTCGTTCTGACCCAGATAACGGATATTCATATTGTCAATCGTATAAGGGATGATGTTGCGCAAGTTTTTGTAATATCCCTCAACCGACAGTTTGAACGGACGACGCCACCAGGTATAATAGTATTCGAATCCGGCAATCACTTGCGCCGAACGTTGCGATTTAATCTTGGTATTCAGAATATTACACAACTGTCCGTCTATTGTTACCGTATCTTTCACCTCTTTGTAAGAGGGTGTCTGATAATACAGCCCGCCGGCCAATCTGAAACGGATGTCGGCTTTAATATTGGGCATGAACGTGATATTGACACGCGGGCTGACCGTCACCTCGCGATTGAATTTCCAATAATTGAGCCGCAGTCCACCCACAAACGCCATCACACTACCGTCGCGCAAATGCATACGGTACTCGTCCTGCATATACGCACGCGCCTTGACACTTTCGAGCAAATTGTTGGATTTGAGCGAGTAATACATATTTACGGCGTCATCACTGTAAGGAAGCGAATAACCCGACGAATCGCGCATTTCCCATTCATTGGCGTGTTCATTCACTTTCTCATATTCGACCCCTACTCCCCAACGCACGGCGTTTTCGCCAGTACACTGCCATTTGCCCGTATGCGAGAGTCTTACCACTTCCGCCTGCATCCGATTGCGGGCGTGTTCATAATAATTACCGACTCCAGTTTCGACACCGTCGGATCCATAAGCGTCCACGCTACTCAACCAATATTCGCCTTCGATATCGTAATTGACCCGTTCGTCGGTATAGAAACCCGAAGCCGTCAAATCCAATTGTACCGTTTCAATGGGTTTGTACGAAATTTTGAAAGCACCTAACGCAGTTAAAAAGCGGTCCTTCTCCTGCCCCGAAAAGTACACCTTGAAGTTTTGCAGATTACTCAACGTGCCAAAAGTCGTATTGCGCGACTGGGGTATAAAATTATACGTGTTTTGCGAAAAGTTGCCTAAGAAAGAAAACTCCCACTGCTTGTTGCGACCAGCCGTATAGGCCAAATACGTCTGGTAATCGATAAAATTCGGATTATACTCGCCATTGGTTTGCAATGTTCCGAGCAAGTAGGAGGCATTCTTGTAACGAATGCCGTGCAACTGCGAGAAACGCTCAGTCGAAGAGCCGACATATCCGGTCGCTCCCATAAAACTGCCCGAAATACCAGCCTCGAAAGATTTTGGACGACGATAGGTTATATCGAGAACGGAGGCTAATTTGTCGCCAAAACGGGCATCAAAACCACCTGCCGAAAAACTGACGGCTTCGACCATATCGGTATTGACAAAACTCATGCCTTCCTGCTCACCGGTACGCACCAGATAAGGACGATATACCTCGATGCCATTGACATAGACACTGTTTTCGTCGTAACTGCCACCTCGTACCGAATATTGCGAACTCAACTCATTGTTGGAGCTGACTCCCTGTAAGGTTTTTAAAAACGATTCGACCGTATTGTTCCCTACAGCAGGCATCACACGCAGAGATGAGAGGTTGAGCGTCTGCGCGGTAGTTATTTCGAGCCGACCGCTACTGACGACAACGTCGTCTAACTCCTCGATTTTTTCAAGTAAAATCACATCGACACGCACATCGTTACGTCTGTCACGCACCAATTTTCGCACAACCGACTCGTAACCGGTCATCGAAAAACGCACATAAATGGTATCGCCCGTCAAGTCCAACCGGTATCCACCGACGCTGTCGGTCAGGACCAACTTTTGCAAATCCGAGGACGAGACGGTAACACTTTGCAACAAGATACCGGTTTCATCACGCACATAGCCATGTACCTGCCATTGCTGGCCGGCGGCCCATGCCGTCAAATGGCAGAGCAACAACATGATGACAAACCGGATGCGATTCACAAGCGTTTTATTTTAGCAAATTGCAACAACAATGTCTTGGGTCCGGCAAGGTCGAAATTCACCTTGATACGAGGTGATGCGGATTGTCTGTCAACCTCTATGATTTCGCCATCGCCGAAAGTGTCGTGATGTACCCGCATACCCGGTTCCCAACCAGCATTTTGAACGGGCGTACCAGCAGATGACACCCGCGAAACCTTGACCAATTTCGCATTTGAAGGTAAAGACACGGACGGACGGGGCGTAACCTTCGGAGTCGTAGTTGTCTGCCGGGAGAAGAAACCTCTGTCCTGACGCGAAAAGTCGAAAGGGCTGCCGTAGTGTGTACCACCTCCAACATTAAACGATAACAAACTCCGGTCAATATCGTTTTTGACAAACGGGCTGATTGACGGGAAGCAGGGTTTGCCATTGCGGAAACGCTGTTTCGCCCACGAAAGCATACAAGACTCCTTGGCCCGTGTGATGGCCACATACAACAAACGTCGTTCCTCTTCTATTTCGGCCAACGAGTTGACCGACATATAACTGGGGATCAAATCAGTTTCGACACCCACAATCGCCACAACGTCAAACTCCAATCCTTTGGCCGCATGAATCGTCATCAGTGTCACTCTATCCACGCCATCTTCCTCGTCCTGGTCGGCATCGGTAATCAATGCGGCCTCTATCAGGAAATCCGTCAGACCGACACGCTCCTGTCCCTCTTCTTGCTTGCGCTGCTCAAACTCGTGCACCATGGTAAGCAACTCGTCGATATTTTGCAGCGTTGATTCGCGTTCTTCCTTGTCAAGATCATTCAACGATTGTTCAATTCCGGACCGACGCACCACCTCTTTCACAAAATCATAGACATTCATTTCTTCGCAAACCTGTTTCAGCGAAGTAATCAAGTCGACAAAAGCAGCGATTTTCTTTTGAGCACCGGAATTTACCTCTAACTGGTATTTCACCGGATTAGCAGCTACCTCAAACAAATCTTGGCCATGTGCCTGAGCCTTGTCCGAAATCTTCCCGACCGTAGTGTCGCCAATGCCACGCGCCGGATAATTCACAATGCGCAGAAAAGCCTCTTCATCGGCCGTATTTTGTATCAGACGAAGATAGGCAAGCACATTTTTAATTTCCTTACGCTGATAGAAAGACGTACCACCATGAATACAGTACGGGATATTTTGCGAACGGAAAGCGTCTTCGATTTGACGCGACTGGTTGTTGTTGCGATACAGCACTGCCATTTCGGAATACGGAACGCCACGCTTATTCATTTGCTTCAACTTGGAAGCGACCAACTCGGCTTCACTGCGATCAGAGTCGGTTTCGTAAACCGACACCAACTCCCCCGCGTCACGTTCTGAATATACTTGTTTGGGAATTTGGTTGCGATTTTTGGCAATCAAACTATTGGCCACATTGACAATGCTCTGGGTCGAACGGTAATTTCGCTCAAGTTTAAATAGTTTTGCCTCGGGATAAATCTTTCGGAATTGCAAGATATTGCCGATATTGGCTCCACGAAACGAATAAATGCTTTGCGCATCGTCGCCCACCACACACACACGATGATGTTTTTCGGCGAGCATACGCACAATCTGTGCCTGTAGGAAATTCGTATCCTGATACTCATCCACCAAGATGTACTGAAAGCGGTGCTGGTATTTCTCCAACACCTCCGGATGCTGCTTGAACAGTTGGTAGGTAAGCAGCAGCATATCGTCAAAATCGACCGCGTTGGCACGACGACACCGTTCCTCATATTGCAGGTAAATATCTTTGATTTGCGGCAGACCCGCCAAATAATCTTCTTTTACCGCATTCGAAGCCGCATAATCGTGGGCCGTAACAATGTTGTTTTTGGCATGGGAGATACGACCTAACACTAATCCTGACTTATACACCTTGTCATCGAGGTTCATAGATTTGACGATATCGTGAATCAGTTTTTTTGAGTCATCGGTATCGTATACCGAATAATCGGGATGCAAACCGATTGAAGCGGAATCAGCACGCAGGATCTTCGAAAAAATTGAATGGAAAGTACCCATATTAAGCCAGCGAGCCTTTTCAGAATCCACCATTTTGGCGATACGGTCCTTCATTTCCCTTGCAGCCTTGTTGGTAAAGGTCAAAGCCAAAATACGGCCGGGCTCCAATCCCAAATGAATCAGGTAAGCGACTTTGTAGGTTAACACACGGGTTTTGCCACTACCTGCACCGGCAATGACCAAAGACGGGCCGTCATTAAACATAACTGCCTCTTGCTGAGCGCTATTTAGCGTAGAAACATCCATTCATCAATCTATCAGGAACAACATTGTAAAGAGTTACAAATATAACAAAAAAACCGAGATTCACACCTCGGTTTTTCTGTTAATAAAACTTGTATTTCAATTATTGGAAATTGATACGGTTGTCTTGAATCTTGGCGTTATTCTTCAAGGCTTCGTAGACCATGTATCCATACGGATTGCGAGCGACAAACTGGCTAATCTCGTTTTTGGGATCGAAGGTCGTTTGCATTTCGTTCCAGTTCAGCAACCGCATGGCATAGACACCAGAGTTACCGGCTACAAGAGTAACCTTGTCTTGAGAGAGTTTCGACAACGAGCCTGCAATCTTAGGTTCGTTTCCGATGTTAGGAATGTAAGAGTTTCCTGCCGAAGCTCCGGTCGAAACTTGTGCTTCGCCCAAAACCGACAAGTTATTGCCACCAGCCAAACTGGTATTCATTTCGTTTTTAAGATATTCGGCCTTCTTGTCGTTGAGAACCATTACTCTCACTTGATCTTTAACCTCATCAAAAGGTTTCACTCCTTTTTCGTTAACCGATTTGAGACAGGCAACCACAAATTTGTCGCCACACTCGAAAACCTCTTCGGTCACATCGCCTTGTTTAGCCTTGTAAGCCCAACGGACAAGTGCACGCGCATCGGTGATGTCACCGATACGATAGTCCTCCACTGTCACGTTGTAAGCACGCAAGAAGTAACCGCTGTCGGCAACGGCTGCGGCTTCGAACGACTCTTGATCGCTATGAGCGGCAATGTATTGGCTTGCCTTGCTGTAAATCGAAGAATAGGTCTTATTGCTATGCGAAACCTCACGCGACACTACAGCCAATTTGACTTTTGAAACAGGTTTTGTACGGTCAGTCACTCTAAAGATTTGCTTTGTACCACCCAAATCAACAATAAAGGGAACATTGTTTTTGTTGGCTTTAACCGATTGCAACAGGTTTGCATCCAATCCATCCGATATTTTGAGCCAGCCCAGCTGACCGCCTTGAGAGGCTGATTGTGCTTTCGAATATTTTTCAGCAGAAACAGCGAAGTCGGCACCGGCGAACAATTCTTTCAACAAACTGTCGGCCACTTCGGCTGTACGTTCGGGCGTGCTTTCGTACAATAAGATGTGCTCCAATTGTACAGAATCAGGTTCTTGGATACCATTCTCGATAATGCGCGCCATTTTGTAAGTACGGTTAAACAAGGTCGGGGGCAGCAAGTCACCAACAGATCCAGAGAAGGCAAAGTCTTTAAGATCAGCGTCCACATCGGCCTCACTGTAAGCGACATCAACGTATTGTTGGTCCGAGTTCATGTTTACAAAAGACGCATATTCGGTCGTTACGGCAAATTCTTCTTTCAACGACTCCATTTCCTTGAGCACATCCTCAAAATCAGATGCCGCAGGAGCGATTGCAAAAGTCAGCACCTCGACATTGCGCAACTCCTGTGCTTGGGCAAAACTATTCTCCTCTTGTTGATAACGGGTCATCAACTCCTTGTCGGTATATTGGAACATCGAGTCAGCCAATTGGTAATAAGGTTTCAGCACATAACTGAAATCACACGTTTTCTGACCATCATAGAATTTTTTCAAGTCAGTGTCATTTACCGTAAACGAGGTGTTGACCAAAGTCTGGTATTTGTCTTGCAGGATAGTGGCACGCACCATTCTTTCGACAAACGACAAATACGAGCTCAATTTCTCAACCTGCTCTGCGCTGTATTGGCTTTGGTTGTTGTTTTCGTAATCCGACACAATCTTGAAATAACCGCGAAGCAATTCCAAGTCAAAGCCACCTTTTTCTGAATTGTAGAACAAACGCATCTGAGACAAAATCGGATGGGGGTTGCTGCCAATCATGCGATCGGTCAGTTCTTCTTCGGTAACGACAAGGCCCAGTTTTTCGCACTGTTTGCCGATAACGACCTCGCTGAGATACGAGTTCCAAACCATAGAACGGACACGTTCCTGCGTTTGTGCATCCAATGAATTGGTACCATATTCCATTTCGTAGAAAGCAGTTCCTTCAGCCACGCGTTTTTCGTACTCGGCATATTCCAACTCTTCTCCTTCCACTTTAGCGACACGCGTAGGAGACTTTCCAAACAAGGTGTTATAATTCAAATCCCCGAGGATAAACATCAACATCGCTACGCTGATTACAATAAACAGCAGTAATTTCTGCCTTCTGATTGTTTCTAAGATTGCCATTTAAACGTTATTTTTTTGTTTTCATTAATCGTGAATATAATCGGGTGCGAATATACTAATTTTTTAAACACAAAAACCAAAAATCATCAGTCTTTTATCAACTTTACAAGTTCAATTTTATTGGGAGTAGCACGCAGGATTTTGAGTTTATATCCTTTCACATCGATTTCGGCACCGGCTTTCGGAAATCCCTGACAGATATAAAGCACCCATCCGGCAATGGTCATATACTCTTCAGAAACAGGTAGTTGCAAACCAAAACGATCATTCACATCATCGACTTCAAGCCGCCCAGAAAGCACATATTCCTTATCGTTAAGTTGCTTGGCGACATAATCCTGCGTATCATGTTCGTCCTCTATTTCACCAAAGATTTCTTCCACGATATCCTCAAGCGTCACCACACCTGCCGTACCTCCAAACTCATCCACAACAATGGCCATACTTTTCTTCTTCAGTAGCAGCAGGTTCATCAGCTTGTTGGCAGGCATCGTTTCGGGAACCACCGGCACAAGCATTATCTTGTCTTGCCATTTTGCCGGTCGCTTAAACAGTTCGATGGTATGGATATAACCGATAATGTCGTCAATATTTTCGCGATAGACCAAGATTTTAGAGCATCCCGACTCGACAAACTCTTCGGTCAGTTCTTCAAGAGATGTGTCATAATCAACAGCCACCAATTCGGTACGCGGCACCATACAATTACGCAACTTGACTTTCGAAAAATCGAGGGCGTTCTGGAACAGTTTCACCTCGTTTTCGACCTCCTTGTTTTCGACGTGCTCAACCGACTCTTGCAACAGCGAGTCCAAATCGACCTTGCCGACGATATAGTGGTTATCGTTCTTCGTTTTCACGCCAAACAAGCGCATAATGGCGTTCGACAACGCTGACATAAACCACGAGATGGGATAAAGCAGAACATAGATCAACAACGTGGGATACGCAGTCAGTTTCAGCCAAAAATTAGGATTCAGCTTACACAATGTTTTAGGCAACCACTCACCTGCCACCAAAATCACCAATGTCGAAATCAGAGTCTGTAACACACCTACCGCAGTGGCAGAAGACACCCATTGCTCCAGCATCGGTTTCAACAAATCCGCCATCTTGATACCATATATAACGAGCGCGATATTGTTGCCGACCAAAACGGTGGATATAAATCTGTCGGGCCGTGAATAGTACAATGACAACAACCACGAATACATTGAGTTTTTCTGCCGTTCCATCTCAATCAGCAACTTGTTGGCCGACACAAACGAGATTTCCATGCCCGAGAAAAAGGCGGAAAAACACAACGCTATTAATATGAGAACTATGGTATTCATATACTATTGGGTAGAGACAGAATCGGCGACAGCCCCGTCCTCGCCATCTTCTATAGGGAACACGCCTTGCGGTTTGAGAATGGTATAGCGCGACAACTGGTTATTGGACTCGAATCCCATGCCATTGATGATGCGCTGTTTTTGTGTGATGGTGATGAACTTGTCGGTATGTACGCGGTCATTTTTTTGCTCTACGACCAACAGTTCCGACTCAAAATGCTCACCTTCTACATTCATGGCATTGACATTGCCGACAAAATGCCAGATCTGAGTGTCTGAGAAATAAATGGCCGAATCGGCATCGACTTCGGCATACACGTCCAACTGCTCGTCGAATTTTTCGAGATGAATGCCTTTCGGGAACAACCAGCAAGACGAAGACGAATCGTCAAATACCGCCCACTCTGGAGTTACTACGCGATAACGAGTCACCCCCGAATCCGATATGGTGGTATTGACGTCATACGTCACCATAATCGGAATACGATTGTCTTTCCCGTCCATCATTCCACCTTGCTTAATTGACGACGAACAAGAAACGAAAAAGAGCATAACAATTGTCAAAGCGACAACTGTTATGCCTTTAAGTGAATATGTATCCAGCGGTACCAAATCAGTCGCGACAGATAACCGACTCCCCAATCCAGCCACCAATTAGGAAAGCTGCGCCCGGTTTCAACTCGGGTTTGAAGAACACATCTTCCTTGGTCGGATAGTATTTTTTGTATGAGTTTATCAGCTGTTGTGCACGGGCAGCACAGTTGGGATCAACACTCTTGGCCTTCTCCAATTTGTCGACAGCAGCCCAGAACACCGTTTTTGACAAAATCGGGTCATCGGGATAAATCTTACTGTCGGCATACAACTGGGCGATCAAGATATATGGTTCACCGTGGTTAGCCTCAAATTCGAGCGCGCGTCTGGCGGCCTGACGGGCTGCGGAATAACTACCAATCTTTTGGTTCAACGCAGCAACCGTGTAGGAATATTCGTACTTGTCCGAATTATTGTCACTCAACGTAATGGCTTCTTCAAAGAGTCTGATCGCATCGGCGTATTCATTTTTCTTGAACGATTGATATGCACATCCGGCAGCAGTCTCGGCCGTCGGGTTCAGTTTGTGCGCATAAATCGAGGCTTGGAAATACACTTCCGACTCTTGGCATTTGGCCTTGCGGAACAATTTGATAACCATTGACAATGCTTCAGAATTGTCTTTCTCGGCTTCGACTTTGGCCGCGAAGACCTTGTCGAGCGTAGCACAATCTGCAGCACCGCTTGCTACAAACACTTGGTCGATATTGTCGCGCACTTGTTTGAATGCCTCCTGATATTTGTCGGCGGCAGCAACACGTTGGTCAACATAGCCGCCTACACGCAGATAGTCGTCGATAAACGATTCGGCATATTTGGCTTTGTCGCTTTGATATTGTTTCTCGAGTTGGAAGAAATATGCGTTGAGCACATCAGCGTCAGACATTTCCTTGCGGTCCTCGACAGACTCCGTCAGCCAGGGCAAAACGGTCTTGTAGGCTTCTGCATCGGTCGAGAATTTCAGATAGTCAACGGCTTTACGGCCTTTGATCCAACTTTCGGGATAATTTTTGTCGTTGCCGAAATATTTCATACGTTGGTCATAGCAAGCCATCAATTCATCAAAAACAGCTTGTTTTTTGGCAGCGTCGGTTTCTGCGACCAAACGATTGGCAATCAAGAACGCGCCATTGGCATACAAAGTACGGCCACCGGCTTTGGGGCATTCTTCGTAAACCACTTTCCAATACTGATATGCACTGGTGTAATCTTTCATCTTATAGTATTGGGAGTACAGACTCAGGTTCTCGAGACAACGGATGCTGTCTTCACCAGACCCGTATTTGCTACCTTCAGCCAAACCCGTAGCGGCAAATGCGCTTTGCATGGTTACGAGCGATAATCCCAACAGTAAAAATTTCCATTTCATAGTCGTAGTATTTAATTTATTCATGTATGCTTTGTCTTGTACAAATTACTTGATCTTTCGTTTCACAAACCACCTTTCGTTCAAAGAAACGCCCAATCCGAATTTAAAATACTGTTCAGACAGGTCTCCTTGGGCTTTGGTATCGCGTCGGCCGTACTCGAAAAGAAAGTTCAGCAAGGTCCTCGAATTCGGTATCGGAAATCCGATGCCCATCATCACCGCATATTCGCGATAACGGTTTCCGCCCAAACTCACATACGAGTTTGCGTAATTGGCACCGAGACGAAACCGCATGTTTTCGTAGTATTTTTTGGAGTTGGGCTTGTGTACATATTCGCCACCCAAAGCGATACCCAACCGATCGTAAAGCGCGTTGGTCTCGCCCAAAAACTGTGCATTCGAAAACTGCTGCCACGATACATCAACACCTACAAGAGCGCGTTCATTCCAATGATACGAAGCACCACCAGCAATTGTCATCGGGTAATCACAATCACCTACAGGATCAGTGTACAGGGTATCATTGGTGAATGTACTCGTTTGACCCGACACCTTTAACGGAAGTTTAAACGAGTAAGTAAAGCCCAAGGCAAACATATCTTTTTCGCGGATGGGCTGATGATATTGGATACCCAAATCACAAGTAAAGCCATTTACGTTGAAGTAAGTGGTTTGGTCTGTCGTTTTGTAATAGGTTTCGTCTGGGAAGGTCACCTCACGGGTATGGGTGATCTTACCGAACATATAATGGGCATTGGCACCGATTGCCACCCGGTCGAGAATGTCAAACGACACACCGAGATAGACTTGTGACAAGCCTCCGTCGCCGGCATAGGTCTGCACAATATTGACACTGTCGTTCTGACGATAGTTTGGATAATCGCCCGAGGTAGAATACTCATACCCCACCGAACTGTAAGGGGAAACTCCAAAACTCATTGCAGCCCATTTGGCAAGCGGCAACTGAAATGCCACATAATCCAAACTGCCGTTGAACTGATTGAAACTACGCGCCCCATCTGTAAGATTCTGCACCGAACCAGACACACCAAGTTCCATCATGAATGTCAGACTGTCAATGGCTGTATAAGACGCTGGGTTCTTTTGGTTAATTTGCAGGTTGGAACGCATACCATAGCCTAAACCACCCATGGCGCGCGCACCACCCATCGAGGCGGATTCCAACACCCCATAGCCATAACGCGAATACGGCGACATCAACGTACGCTGGGCGACAGCAGGCCATACGCACATTGCCAATAAAACAAAAGACTGGACGCGTTTTCGCAACATCATCAATGGTTTATAATACTACTTAACCCTATCGCTGTTAGATTCGGGACTACAAAGATGCCACTTTTTGCGCTGATTTCAAAGAATTTTGCGTCTCCACCCGTTAAAAAAGTCAAAATACCACGATATTTTTTTGACAAAGCCCTGCGATAGCCCTCGATTTCGAACCGGATACCCTGCATCACACCATTCAGAATCGCTGTATCTGTCGATGTCCCAATCAAAGAGACCGGCTTTTCGGGAGACACTTGCGGCAACCTACCGGTTTTCTCGTGCAACGCCTCCAAACGCAATCGTAGCCCGGGAGCGATATTTCCACCCTGATAACAGCCTGCGGCATCAATCACATCGTAAGTAATGGCGGTCCCCATATCAATCACCAATGCCGCATTGCCGGGTTGCAAAGCCCATGCACCAGCCACTGCGGCGATTCGGTCCGCCCCCAAAGTGAGCGGCGTGTCATAATTCAACCGAATGGGCAACGGCATGGAAGCCGACAAAAAAACGACCTGTGGGGCGAGACGCAAAAGACGATCGTGCCACGGGGCGTCGTTGATTACAGAACAGACCAATACCCGATGATAACTGTTTTGTCCGCGTTCCAACACATCGAGCAATGCCGCGACATTGGCTTCGTTGGCCAGTTCGACAGGGCCGTGGACATCATCCACATAGGCTTTGGCGCGTGTATTTCCCAAATCAACTAACAGATTCATGCTTGGCAAATTTTTCTTCCCAAACGACCCACAACACAAACAACAGGCCGTAAAAAACATATTTCAGGGATTGGTGCAATGGCGCGAACCAATCGAAATTTTTGAACGAGACACCGGCGATAAACGCAATTCGCAAGCAGTTGAACACAAAGCAAACAACAACGGATACCGGAATATACCAACATTTATGTTTGGCCGGGCCATGAGCGGCTGTCAACGCAATGAGCAGGATGAGCACTTGTTTGATGGCACTGCAACTCCAAACGACACCGATACTGTGGTATGGATCAGAAAGCGAATGCATTGTAGTTCCGACAAGCAACACATCACTTCCTAACAACCATGCCGCCACTTTCGCCTGCCAACGGCACCACCAATCAAAAAAGGAGGTGACATCGCATGACAAGAAAAACACTTGCGTAGTGTAATTTCCCAGATATACAGGATGAATACAGACACGCCATAGCACATGTATGACCGACACGGCACAGACGAACCAGATACAGTCAGTCAGAAATGAGCGTTTTTGTATAAACAACGGTTGCATACAACTGTCAAATCACTACTTTGGAGAATGGTGTGGAGGCAATGTCGTCGAACACGCCGTCGAGATATTTGAAATATCCGGTAACGGCAATCATGGCTGCATTATCGGTTGTAAAGGAGATTTTTGGGACGAAGATATCCC
>JAGACJ010000093.1 GCA_017614195.1 Paludibacteraceae bacterium | reverse complement strand
ATTGCGCCTTTCGGGAATTCAATGCCAACAACCAATATGCCGTAGTGGTGTGTCGGAGCGATGACGGCGGTGTCAATTGGGTATATGACAGCACAGTCATTGCCGGTTGTACGCAATTTGTGGGTGCACCATGGCTGTTTATTTCCGACAACGGCGATATGCAATGCTACTACGATTCCGAGCCGCTGGCTACGCAGAACGGAGTGAACGGTGCCCAATGGATTGCGATGCAGGGACGCAATGGCCGGACCGGAGAATGGAACAAATACGGAGTGGTAGCGGCTTCGCGCGACGCCAATGCAAGCAAATTTATCCGCGACGGAATGGCCTCGGTGGTCGGATTGGGAAGCAACCGCATCATGGTTGTGACCGAAGGGATCGAAGACACTCGCTCGGGTGGCGTTTATGCCAATGTGGTGCGTGCCATCCAGTCTTTTGACGGAGGTGTCACCTGGGACTACGCCGGAAGAAGAATCGTTTACCAATGCGGGTTCGACAGCAACACCGGCCGACGCTACAACGCCTATTGTCCCATGGCCATACGCGTTGGCAACGGACCGGTCGGGGTGGTATTCTGCACCGACGAGGATTTTGGCGGCACTCCCGACTTGTCGTCCGAAAACGTCACCGTACGCCGGACACATATCAAATACATCCGGACATTGGATAATTTTGAGACCTGGGGGCAAAAAGAAGATTTTTGGACTGCTGGCAATCAGGCATACGCCCCGGGTATGATCGAAATCGCATCGAACGAGGTGCTCGTAACGATTGACCATTTTGCAGGACACCAACGCTTCTTGCAATACTCCGCGCTGAAATCTTCCCTGCCCGACCATCCTTCAGGACAATGGGAAGGCTTTAAGGTATATGCCGACAACGGTTGCATCAAGATTCAAGGAGCCGAAGGCAGAGTCACGGTCACCTCTTTGATCGGTCAGACCATCGCCACCTCCGAAGGTAATGAGATTACCATTCCCGTCACACAGCCGGGTGTCTATATGGTACGCACAAACCAAACGACCCGTAAGGTACTGGTACCATAAAGCAGAGATTGAATACAAAAAAATTTCGCACCATGAGCACTTATAACTTTGACAAGATCATTGACCGCAAGGGTACACGCGCATTCAAATACGAATTACTGAAACCGCGGTTCGGCCAAGCAGGGCTGCTCCCCTTCTGGGTAGCCGACATGGAGTTCGAGACCCCAAGTTTCATCCTTGATGCCTTGCAGCAACGCTTCAATCACCCAGTGTACGGCTATACCGTATTGCCCGAGGGCTATTTCGAAACCATCGCCCAATGGGTACAAACACACCATGGCTGGCAGGTTGACACATCATGGATCAGTTTTATCCCCGGCGTGGTACGGGGCGTGGCATCGGTCATCAACTGTCTGACATCGCCCGACGACAAAATCATCATCCAGCCTCCGGTGTACCACCCGTTCAAAAACGCCATCGTCGGCGACGGACGCACGCTTGTGACCAATCCGCTGCGCGAAACGCCCGACCACGGCTACACCATGGATTTCGAGCAACTCGAATCGGTGATTGACGACCGCTGTAAACTGCTCATTCTGTCGAACCCACACAATCCGGCCGGCATCGTCTGGGATGCCGCGACGCTACGCCGTCTGGCCGAAATATGCTACAAGAACGGTATCTTGGTCATTTCTGACGAGATTCACTGCGATTTGGCCCTATGGGGCAACCGGCACATTCCCTTTGCTTCGGTTTCGAAAGAGGCGGCCGAAATCAGCATCACCTTCGGCGCGCCGACCAAGACATTCAATTTCGCCGGACTGGTCAGTTCGTACGCCATCGTCCCCAACGAGCAATTGCGCCGGCAGTTCTACACATGGCTCGAGGCCAACGAGTACGACGCCTCCGACATCTTCGGCCCCATCGCCACCATGGCGGCTTTCACCCAAGGCGAGCCCTGGCGGCGCGAACTCATTGCCTATATCGAAGACAATGTCCGCTATGTCGAGGAGTATTGCCACAATAACCTGCAAGGAATCTGCACATGGCGTCCGCAGGCCTCGTTCTTAGTTTGGCTCGACTGCCGCAAGTTGGGACTGTCGCATAGCGATTTGATCGACCTGTTTGTCAATCGCGCCCGTCTGGCGCTCAACGACGGAGCCATGTTCGGCCGCGAAGGCAGCGGCTTCATGCGCCTCAACGTCGGTTGCCCCCGCAGTCTGCTCACCGAGGGGCTCGACCGGATCAAAACGGCGTTGGCTACCATCAAAGACAAGTAAATCGTACATACGAGTCATTCAAACTCCCCCATCACATATAAAGAGAGAGGCTTCAATTTGGAGTCTCTTTTTTTTGTTAGGATAGTACAATTGTTAACATCTTTTTATTATCAACCTCTTCGGCAACCGCACAAGTTGCTCTTGAAGGCCATAGCGGATATGGTTACGGAATCGCCATCGACTTACTGACCATCGAAGAAGAAACAAGCATGAATGCACCAAGTGTAAGTGTTTCTGATATTCGATACACTTCCATCACATACACTTGGTCAGCCTCAGCATTGGCAGAAAAATTGCAGTATGTCGTTGCAAACCACAACTTGAGCGACAGCGAACTGGAAGATTCTGCACAAGACATGGCCATTAGCGAACACTCTTACACAGCAACTGGATTGAACGCCAACAGCCTTTGCAATTTTTACATTAGAGCCGTCAAAGGAGATCAAAAGACAGCATGGACAAAGACTCAATCCTACACGCTGTACCGAGGCAACGGACTCGGAGCCACCACCCGTATATGGTGGACAGAAATTACATGGTCTGAGCAAAAATATGCATCTGAAGCACAACTGATTATCAGCGAAACAAATTTATCGGAAGACCAGCTTGAGTCGTATCCAGAAAGCAATCGCATCAACGTCTCTTTAAAACCAACCATCTACACTTTCTATGGTGACTACAACACCACATACCATGCGTATCTTCGTATTAAATATGACGACATAGGTTATGACAGTTGGGCCCATGAAGAATTTACCACCGGCCTTCCAACTCCTATAAAACTGCATGTAACAAATCACTCTTCCACTGGCTTTACAGTCAAATGGGACCACGACAAAACACATGCCGTATTGGTTTCAAATCAGAGCAACCTGTCAAACGAACAATTAAACTCCATGGCATACGAGTTGAACGATGAAGGAGAATACACTGTATCGGGATTGGCTCCTAACGAAACCGTCTACTTCTACATTACCAAATCGCACGACGACACGCACGGACGTGCCACACGCTGGGCAAGATACTGCATATCGGCAAAACCTGCAGTTGACGAAACTATCACTGTAAGTAACGATGTTCCTTTCATCGAAGATTTTAACGATGCAGCCCCTCTTTGGTCAACAATCGCCACCGATAACACCTATTGGGCTATAGCAGATGGCAGCAACCGGAACGAAACTGCGATTATAAAAACACAAGCATTTGAAGGCGAACAAAACATTTGTTTCATAAATGCTTCGCCTTCATCAGACCCTAACACCTCTGAACTGATTTCACCTGTATTAAACATCGATGGTGTAACAAACCCCATTCTTACCTTTTATTATGGTATTTACAGGTGGAATACAGATTATGACAATCTTGAAGTGAACTACCGGCTTTCGCCAGCTTCCGAATGGAAAAACTTGATGTCGGTCGACACGTACAATGACCAATGGGATTTTGTATCAGTCAACCTGCCCGAGACATCGCCAACCCTCCAAATCGAATTCAAAGGGACGAATGGGTATGGTTATGGCGTCATGATTGACAAACTGCGCGTACAAAGTGCCAACTACACGCAAATCAGCCAGCAGGCAACCGCTGGAAACGGAGCAAAAATCTATGCCGGCAAAAATTGCATCCATGTGCAAGGAGCGATTGGCGGCGTAACCGTAACGACCCTGACAGGCCAGACGATTGCCACGGCCAAAGGCGAGGATGCGCTCATCCACGTTGCACAAGGAGGCATTTACCTTGTACACACCGGCGGTCTGACGTGCAAGGTATTGGTACCGTAAATTCTGACAAGCATCCAAAGAAGAGACGCCCCTTAAATGGAGCGTTTCTTTTTTTTGGTTTTTTGAATACTAATTCCTAAATTTGTAATTCATTGACAAACACTTTAAACAAAACATCCATCATGAACACCTTAAAGAAAATCACGCTCGCCGTATTGGCATTGGCCTTTGCCGCAACCGCCATGGCTCGCACCACCTTCACAATCGAAGGCAGTGAAAAAAACTACAACCAGATACGACTGGTCAACCGTACCTCGCAAGAGAACTTCAAATGCCGTTTGGTCATCGTTGATCCGAACGACACCGACAAAGTCATCAAAGAATACGGTATTTACGAACTAAAAGAAAAAGAAGACAGCGATTCCAACACCGACAAAATCAAACGGGGCACCACCTTGGCCATCGAAGTGGAATCCACTTTCGAAGGCGATCTCTACTACACGCTCGACTACATCGACGCGCCGTTTTTCGATGCCGTAGTGGTCTATCTCTACGACAAACCGACCGAATTCAAATAACAACTAGTCATTATTCCTTAAAAACATAAACGCTATGTCAATTCTTACAGATCTCATTGCAAGCCAAGTACAATCTTCGGCCAAAGGCAGCAACTTAAGCGAAAACGTATTGAAGGGTCTTTCCGACTCCGTTTTGGGAAGCGTAAAAGAATCGGCACAGACCAGCTCGGGCATTTCGGACCTGACCTCGCTGTTCACCGGCAAGACCAAAGCCGAATCGAGCCCGGTCACCGCACTTGCCTCCAGTTT
>JAGACJ010000092.1 GCA_017614195.1 Paludibacteraceae bacterium | reverse complement strand
TTCCAAGCGGTCAATAATGGATGTAGCACTACGTTTAGCGGTACCCTTAAACAACATGTGCTCCATCAGGTGGGCCATACCATGTTCATCGGGCAGCTCGTCGCGAGTGCCACAAGCAATGATAGAACCGCAATAAGACACCTCGCCACGCTCTTGCACATGCAAGATGCGGATACCATTCGACAATGTCGCTGTATTAATCTTCACTTCGCACTAAAACAATAAGAAAGGATAGTTCTTTCGGACTACCCTTTCTTGTATCTTATAAAAACAAGCTCAATTGTGATTATTGTTTGGCGTTGTTACCCTTGTCAGAACCTACACGGCTCATAGCGCAACGGAAACCGATATCGTTAGCGCACTCGGTTTGTTCTTTGTAACGACGGGTTGAAGGACTCATCCAATACGAACGGTCTTTCCAGCTACCGCCTTTATAAACACGGGTGGTGTTCGATACATGTGTTGCCAACATACCTTCGGCATCGGTATCCGGGTTATACAAACGGTCGGTAGAAATATCGGGATCTACGATTTCTTTCCATTTGTCTTTATTGACACTACTTTGGGCATCACCATCTTTCCAGTTACGAACATCATATTTTACGTATTGGGACAAGCTGTCGCGCGATACAGGAACATCGAATACCAAACGACCCAAGCTGTCAATCTTGAAGTTCTCGGTCGAGTCTTTTACCGGTGCGGTATAAATGTTACCACGGAACGGGTTATACTCAGAAACTTCGTCGGTAGTAGTTGCACGATAAACGTCCAACACCCATTCGTTAACGTTACCGGCCATGTTATACAAACCGAAGTCATTCGGCCAGAAAGAGTTTACCGGAGCAGTAATGTTAGCGTTATCGTTCAAGTCGCCGGCAACGCCCATCATATCACCACGACCACGCGAGAAGTTGGCCATGATTTTACCACGAGATTTGTTCTCAGGGTTACGGGTTTGAGTACCATCCCACGGGAAAATACGACGATTGTCATAGTTCTCCATACCCGGTTGCGAACTGATACCGTATGCGGCGAACTCCCATTCAGCCTCGGTCGGCAGACGATATGCAGGCGTCATCAAACCGTCAGACATATTGGATTTGCGGGTTTCGCCAAATTCATTCTTGATGGAGGATTTTTCTTTGTCGGGGTTGTAATCAGGCACGGTCAAGTATTTTTCGGTGCTGAATACCATGTTTTTGGAAATAGAGTCGTTGTGGCCTTTGGTCGAGTCTTTTGCAATAGCGGCGAAGTCGGGGAAATCGATTACACCGTTTTGTTTCAAGATCAACTCATTAACACGGTCGGTACGCCAGATACAATAGTCAGAGGCTTGTTCCCAAGTAATACCAACTACAGGATACATGTCGTATGCAACGTGTGTAAAGTAATAGTTCAAATAAGGTTCGTTGTAAGCCAACTCCTCACGCCATACGGTAGAGTCAGGACGAACTTTCTCTGAAACGGTTTTGCCGAACATCAAACCCATCCAATAAGCATACTCACGCCAATCGCGGTTAGCGATTTCGTATTGGTCCATATAGAAGGTATTGATGGTCACACGGCGCGGATAGTTGTTCCATTCGCCAAAAATATCCTCATCAACACGACCCATTGTAAATGAACCGCCACCAATCAGCACCATTCCCGGAGGAGTCTGCTGCTCGAAATTATCCACTACTTGGAAACCGCCGTACTCTGCATCGTTGTACTTCCATCCGGTTGTACCCGATGTACCCTTGTTATTACATGCGGTCAACGCCAATCCGGCGATGGCAATCATTGCCAATTGAAGGAAACGCATTTTCATAGTCTTAATGCTAAGGTCTTATACTCTATTCTTTCTATTATTATTTTCTATCAAAAAAATTGTCAACAGCACGATAAAAACGGACTGGACCGAACATAGGTCGGACTAATGACAACTACAAAGATAAGGTTTTTTTTATTCACACTAAAAAAAAACGCTTTTTTTTTTCAGTTTTTAATGTTTATAAAGGTAAACACACGGATTTTCCTTAACTTTGCAAGGATTTCGGAGCCAAAATCCAAATAAAATTCCGATTTCTGACATCAATATAAACGACACCCAACATGAACCGTGACTACCGCACTTGGAATTTTCGCGATGGCCAGCGACTGCTGACCTATCGTCAACCTCAGGTGATGGCCATTGTGAATCTCACTCCTGATTCCTTCTTTGCAAACTCGCGCCACCATATTCCTCCCCTTAACGGAGTCGGTATGGTAGATATCGGCGCCATGTCTACCCGTCCGGGACATACCGACGTACCAGCCGAAGAAGAATTGCAACGCTTGCTCGACGGGTGGGACAAAGTGGCCGAAGCAGCCGGTGACGCAGTGCTGTCGGTCGACACTTTCCGCCCCGAGGTTGCCCGAGCATTGGCCGAAAGACACCCGTATGCTATCATCAACGACGTGAGCGGTGGATCGGACGAAATGTTTGAGACAGCCGCATCGCTTGGAAAAGGATACATTCTCACCTACCCCGAAGGCGGTACGACTGATGAAATGCTGATGTATTTTTCGAAAAGGATTGACGCATTGGTACGCGCAGGTGTCAGCGACATTTGGCTTGACCCCGGGTTCGGCTTTGGCAAAACCGTTGAACGTAATTACGAAATCGCCGCCAACCTTTCGGTTCTCAAAGAAACAGGTCTTCCTATTATAATAGGTGTATCACGCAAATCGATGCTGACCAAGACGCTTGGTCTGACGCCAGAAACCGCACTCAATGCCACCACCGCCCTGCACGCTTTTCTGCTCGAGCGCGGCGCCGACATTTTGCGAGTTCACGACACACGCGAAGCGCTCGAAGCCATCAAAATACAACAAATGATCAACGCCCAACAGCATGCTTGAAATATTAAGTACTTTCCGGTTTAAAGATTTGATTGACATTTTGTTGGTCGGACTGCTGATGTATCAAACATACCGCCTGCTCAAAGGAACCTCAGGCATGTACATATTCAGTGTGGTTTTGTCGTTCATTATCCTGTCTTATCTTGTCTCGAACATTTTTGACATGAAAATGCTAGGGGCGATTATGACTCAAATCAGTAGCGTAGGTGCCATTTTACTGATTGTTTTATTCCAAGACGAACTGCGCAGTTTCGCCCGCAATCTCGGGCAACGGCAATCCAACAACATTTACAAACGGATACAGCGCATATTCAAAACCAACAAGGATATGCGCCACCTCGACAGCAACGCCACCGAAATCGTAGCCGCCGCCACGGCTTTCGCCAAAACCAAGACCGGCGCGCTGATTGTGATCCAAAACCAAGCCGACTTGTCGCAATACTGCCAGACGGGAGAACACATCGACGCACGAATCAAGGCCCGACTGATGGAGAACATCTTCTTCAAAAACACGCCTCTGCACGATGGTGCGCTGATCATCGTACATGACCGCATCTGTGCGGTGGGATGCATTTTACCCATCTCGCACTCGCAAGACTTGCCCAAACAATTCGGGCTACGCCATCGCGCAGCCATGGGTATTTCGGAAAAGACCGACGCCACAGTTGTGGTGATTTCGGAAGAAACCGGAAACATCTCTATCGCAGAGAAAGGAGCGTTCAAAATCGGGGTTACCCCGCAAGAACTCAAAAATTTCTTGTTAAATGGGACTATTGATTGGCAAACCGAAACAGACAATCAAAAAAATGTGTAATTTTGCGGCGCAATAATATCCGGCTGTAATTTACACATTATGAGCAATTGTTTTCAATTTCCGATTCTGACGGCAGAAGAAGCTGCAAATCTTATTCAAAACGGTGATATTTTGGGCTTTAGCGGATTCACTCCCGCAGGAGCCCCCAAGGAAGTGTCGAAAGCGTTGGCCGAACGCGCCGAAGCCTTGCACGCGCAAGGACAAGCATTCAAAGTCGGCATGTACACCGGCGCATCGACCGGTGACTCGACCGACGGTGCCCTGGCCCGCGCCAATGCCATCTCGTTCAGAACACCCTATCAGTCGAACAAAGACTTGCGCAACTCGCTCAACTCACCCGACGGAGCACAATATTTTGATATGCACTTGTCGGAGTTGGCTCAAGACATGCGCTACGGATTCTTACCCAAACCCAACTGGGCCATCATTGAGGTGTGCGACATCAACGACAAAGGCGAAGCCGTGCTGACTTCGGGGGTGGGCATCTCCCCCACCATCGCCCGCCTGGCCGACAAAGTAATCATTGAACTCAACGAACGCCACCCGAAATCGCTGCGTGGCATTCACGATATTTACGAACCGGCCGACCCTCCCTGCCGCAAAGAGATTCCCATCTACAAGCCCAGCGACCGCGCGGGTAGCCCGATTCTCAAAATCGACCCGAAAAAAATTGCCGGCATTGTGAAAACCAACAGAAAAGACGAAGTGGGCGGATTCACCGCTCCCGACGAAATCACGTCGCGCATCGGCAAGCATGTGGTGGAGTTTTTAACTGGAGAATTGCGCGCCGGCCGTATTCCGGCCTCATTCCTACCCATCCAATCGGGTGTAGGCAACATCGCCAACGCAGTCATGGCCGAACTCGGCGAAAGCAAAGAGATTCCGGCTTTTGAAATGTACACCGAGGTCATCCAGGACAGCGTCATCGGCCTGATGAAAGAGGGCCGCATCAAGTTCGCCAGCGGCTGCTCGCTCACGGTGACCGACCCGGTTCTGCAAGAGGTTTATGACAACATGGACTTTTTCCACGAC
>JAGACJ010000091.1 GCA_017614195.1 Paludibacteraceae bacterium | reverse complement strand
TGATTTGTTTAATTACGAACCTCGTCACGACCGCATTGAAATGGGGGTGGCTCTTGTTACCGAAATGCGGGGGAAAGGTTTGAGTGTGCCGGTGGTGCAACGGTGTTTGGCGTATCTGCGCGAAGTGTTGCATATACGCAGTGTGTATTGTGTGGTTTCCGAAAGCAACACCGCTTCGAAACAAATGCTGCTCAAAGCAGGCTTTGTCCAAAGCGGTGTGTTGCAAGACTGGTGTCGAGTGGCTGACGGCTATGAGTCGGCAGTAGTTTACCAGTGTCTCTTATAAACGAATCAGTTGGTTTTGTAATCGAACTTTACCGATTTCAACTCTTCGTTGGCTTTTACGATCTTTTGTTTCAACCCTTGTTTGTAATCCGCCAAACGGTTGGCCAATTCGGTATCGGATACCGCCAAAATCTGAACGGCAAGGATACCTGCATTCATGGCTCCGTTAATACCAACAGTAGCGACAGGAATGCCTGGAGGCATTTGCACGATGGCCAGCAAGGCGTCCAATCCCTCAAGACTTGATTTGATTGGCACACCAATTACGGGTAGCGTGGTCATCGAAGCGATGACACCTCCCAAATGGGCCGCCATTCCAGCTGCCGCAATGATTACTTTGATTCCGCGCTCTTGCGCTCCTTTTGCGAACTGCTCGACTTCTTCGGGCGTACGGTGTGCAGACAAGGCGTTCATCTCGAACGGAATCTGAAATTCATCGAGCACCTTTGCCGCCTTCTCCATAATAGGAAGGTCGCTGGTGCTTCCCATGATAATGCTTACTAATGGTTTCATATCCAGTTATTTAAGAAATAATTCACAATGTATGGGACGGTGGTCCGAATAATCCATTTCACCGATGGTAAAACTTGTCGCGTCGAAACGCGGATCTGCGAAGATATAATCGATGCGTATGCCGATGTGCCAGATACTGCAAGTGGAGCCAAATCCTTTTCCTGCTTCAAGAAACAAGTCTTTGTATCCGTTTTTAAACAAGTGGTAGGTGTACGAGGCAGGCAAATCGTTGAGGTCGCCTGCAATGATGACGGGGTAGGGCGATTGGTCGGCGGCTGCCTTGATTTTTGCCGCTTGTCGGACACGGGGTTTTGCGGCGCGGTCAAGTTTTTGCGACAACACTGTCAGTTTCAAACGCAGTTTGTCTTTCCAGTCTTCCAGCTTGAAGTCCTTGTCTGAGGCGTTCAGTTTGTTAGATTGCAGATAAGCGGTAAAGACCCGGTTGGTGTCGTTACCCACCTTGATATCGGTGGCGATGGCGCGCTGATAAGTCGATCCCAAGTCAATGACGTGCTCGGCAACGATGGGGTGTTTCGAGAAAATCGCCAATCCTTTGTGAAAATTGTAGTCGAAAACCGGTGTGTGGCAAAAATGATAGGGGTAACTGCGCAATTTTCTCAAGACAAAACTTTCGTCGTGCTTGCCATATTCCTTGAAACCGAATTCTTGCAGGCATACGATGTCGGCAGAGTCTTCCGCTAACTTGTCGAGCAATAGGGCTCCGACGGTGTTCTTTCCAATCTTTTTGTTAAAAAACTGAAATTGACCGACATTGTAACTGGTGACGCGCAAAGTCTGACGGTCGGGGGTGGCGGTCGCCGGTTTGGGGTTGATGCTGATGGTTGACAAGATGAGTGGCGTACTGGCGGCCAATGCGACAAGGGGGATTATCGCCCATTTCCATTCGCCACGGACCAGCCAGAATATCAGCAGCCCGAAATGCAGCAGACAAAATGCGAAGAACAATCCGTTCCAAGCCCCAAAAATCGACAGCATGGGCTTGGGTGGAATGTATGCGCACAAGACAATCAGCAGCGAGGCCACTGCGGCCGTAATCGAAATCAATAGAATTGGAAATTGTATCAGGCGTTTGATCATGATTTACTTTGTTCGAAAAGAATGCGCTTTTCTTCATCGGTTAGCGCATCATAACCCGACTGGCGCAATTTGTGCAGAATATCATCAAGTTGCTTGTCTTTGAGCGGGCTCTCTTTCTTACGTGGGGAGGGCTCGTTTTTGAAAATCTCCACAAAGCTGTTGACAATCAAGGTCATCGGGTATAGAATATCAACATGCGTGGTACGTCCGATAATAATCCAAAGGTATCCGAACAGACCGCCGCCAAGGTGGGCAATGACGGCGCCACCCGACTGGTTGTCGCCGAACTTGAATAATGACAGCACCAAGATGGTTAGAATAATGGAGTAGAGCGGAACGTCGAAGTTGGCAAGTTTGATCCGGCTTTTGCCTGCTTTGGGTAACAAAGCGCACATAAGGGCATAAACACCTGCCGATGAACCAAGCAGCGGGGCAAAGTACAAATCCATGCCACATAGCTGGAATATCAGGTAAAAAAGGAGAAAACAGATTCCGCCAACCAACATTCCCGCCAAAAATAAAGCGACAAGCCGGGTTGGTGACAAGTATCGCAAAAATAGCCGTCCGAAAACATAGAGCATCAGTAAATTGCCTAAGCAATGCAAGATGTTGGCGTGCACCCAGCCATAGGTGAGCAAAGTCCATGCTTTGGGCCAAAACGTTTGCAGATCGGCTGGTAGCGCAAGGTAATAGTAGGTGTCTGGCGACAGCAAAGCATAGAATATAGCACAAATCAAATAGATAATGACTTGTGAGTCAATCAACAGCATCAATGAGCTGTGCTTTCTCCAATGGCCGACAAAGAATTCCTTGATATTTTTCATTAGTACAGTTTGTTATTCTTCTTCCAATACCATAATAGTAACCCACCGAAAATCATGCCTCCGAGGTGTGCGAAGTGGGCGACCCCATCGGCAGAGCCTTTAATGCCGAAGAACAACTCCAACAGGGCGTATCCGGCTACAAAATAGGGCGCGCGGATAGGAATCGGAATGAAAAACAGATAAATGCTGGCTTGCGGGTGTAGCATGGCAAAAGCCAGTAAAAGTCCGAATACGGCTCCCGACGCACCGACGGTCGTCAAACGGTCTTGAATCAGATAGACTTCGACGGGCGATAGCGATTGCAAGTCAATCATCCATGTAAGTTCCTGTATGAGGCCGGCACCGATGCCGCAAACCATATAATAGATCAGAAAACGTTTCGTTCCCAAGTCGTATTCAATGTCCTTGCCAAACATCCACAGCGCAAACATGTTGAAAAACAGGTGTTCGATGCTGGAAGTGTCGTGCAGAAACATATAGGTGACCAGTTGTATGACATTGAATGACGATGACTGCCAGTAGTGCAGTCCGGCAAGTCCGTTCAAGTCTATGATACCGGCCTTGCGCAACACAATGGTGGTCAGCCAAAGCAAGCCGTTTATAATCATCAAATGCTTGACTACGGGCGGAAATAAACTGGGTCTTGAGTAGTAATCGCTCATAATTGTTCGTTTGTGACTGCAAATTTAATGAAAATGCGTAATTTTTTGGATAAAATAATTGTTCTTAACAAATATTGTGTTACCTTTGTGAATGTGAATTTCAATTGAAATGCTTGTTTCAGTTGGCTGAACGAAGAATATTGAACTCTTATTTACTAACCATTAATCAATTTAAGTGTATGAATAAATCAGAATTAGTCAGCGCAATCGCTGCACAGTCGGGTTTGAGCAAAGTAGACTCTGCCAAAGCTTTGAACGGAATGATGGATGCTATCAAAGGCGCTCTGAAAAGTGGAGATAAAGTTGCCTTGGTAGGTTTCGGTACTTTCTCGGTAACCGAACGTGGTGCCCGCAAAGGTATCAACCCCGCTACCAAAAAAGCCATCACCATCGCTGCAAAGAAAGTTGTTAAATTCAAAGCTGGTGCCGAATTGGCTGACGAGGTGAAATAATATACCAACGCCTCATTATAAAAAAGGATGCTGCAACGCAGCGTCCTTTTTTTGTTGTGTAAAAGCATTTCATTTATTAACTTTGCACCGCAAAATAATCATGATATGAAATCGAAGATTGTCGAAGGGGTGATTGCCGCAGTCAAGTCGTTGTATGGCGCCGACATGGATGAATCGCAAATCACTTTGCAAAAAACAAAGAAAGAGTTTACGGGCGATTTGACTTTGGTGGTTTTTCCTCTGCTCAAAGTGTCGCGAAAGAAACCGGATGCCACAGCAGCCGAATTGGGCGAATGGCTCAAAGCCAACTTGCCGGTAGTCACAGATTACAACGCTGTAGGCGGTTTCTTGAACCTTGTGTTGTCTGGTGCCACTTGGATTGACACGTTACGCGACATCGACTCCAACGAACGGTTTGGTTTTGTGGCAACGGCTGCCGACGCTCCTTTGGTGATGATCGAGTATTCTTCGCCCAACACCAACAAACCTTTGCATCTGGGACATATCCGAAACAACCTGTTGGGATATAGTTTGGCCGAAATCATGAAGGCGAATGGTTATCGTGTGGTCAAAACAAATATCGTGAATGACCGCGGTATCCACATTTGCAAATCGATGCTCGCCTGGCTGAAATACGGCAACGGCGAGACACCCGAGTCGAGTGGTCTGAAAGGCGACCACCTGATTGGCAACTACTATGTAGCCTTCGACAAGCATTACAAAGAAGAGGTGAAGGCTTTGATGGCGCAAGGTTTGGATGAAGATACCGCCAAGCGCGAGGCGCCTTTGATGAAAGAAGCCTCCGAAATGCTCCGCAAATGGGAAGCCGGAGACGCAGAGGTTCGCCAGTTGTGGGCCCGCATGAACAATTGGGTATATGCCGGTTTTGATGTGACATACAAACGCTTGGGCGTTGATTTCGATAAGATTTATTACGAATCCGACACCTATCTGGTTGGTAAGGAAAAAGTAAGCGAGGGATTGCAAAAGGGCATTTTCTATCGTCGAGAGGATGGCTCGGTTTGGGCCAACCTTACTGCTGATGGTTTGGATGAGAAATTGTTGTTGCGCGCCGACGGCACTTCTGTCTATATGACGCAGGATATCGGTACTGCTACCTTGCGTTTCGCCGATTATCCCATCGACAAGATGATTTATGTTGTGGGCAATGAACAAAACTATCACTTCCAAGTGTTGTCGTTGTTGCTCGACAAGCTTGGCTTTGCATGGGGAAAGAGTCTGGTGCATTTTTCGTATGGAATGGTCGAACTTCCCGAAGGCAAAATGAAAAGCCGCGAGGGAACGGTGGTTGATGCCGACGACCTGATGGAAGAAATGGTGAATACCGCTTCCGAGATTTCGGCTGAGTTGGGCAAACTCGACGGCTTGAGTGCAAAAGAACAACAAGAGGTCAGCGAAATGATAGGTTTGGGCGGTCTCAAATACTTTATCCTCAAGGTCGATCCCCGTAAGAATATGTTGTTCAACCCCAAAGAGTCTATTGATTTTAACGGCAATACCGGTTCGTTTATCCAATACACGCACGCGCGTATCCAATCTGTATTGCGCAAGGCAGCAGAACAAGGGCTTGCAACCTCAATGCCTGCCGGCGAATTGCAATTGAATGACAAGGAGTCGGCGTTGATTCAGCGTTTGGCGGCTTTCCCCGAAGTGGTGAAACAAGCCGGTGTGGAATACAGCCCGTCGGTCATTGCCAATTATGCTTACGAGTTAGTGAAAGAATATAACCAATTCTACCACGATTACTCGATTCTTAAAGAAGAGAAGGCTGATGTTCGTGCAATGCGTCTGGTTTTGTCGCGCAATGTCGGTAAAGTAATCAAATTGGCAATGAGTCTGTTGGGTATCCAAGTGCCCGATAAGATGTAAGTTATCCGAGTAACTTGCTCCAAGTTTGAAAACGCTCTACAGAGGCGTCTCCCCATTTGGCGAGAGACGCCTCTATTTTTTCGGGGAGTTTTTCGTCATATAGGTGTGTTTTTGAGAAGAACTTGTCGGCATAGCAAATTAAGATTTCTTCTAACGAAACCGGTTCATAGATGCGATCGAGGGGCAAGGGGAGCCCTTGTTCTACAATGTATTGGCGTGTCAATCCTGTACCGGTGTGGCGTTCGGCTACCAGGGCGTGTCGTTCCAATCCCTCGCTGCGTAAAATATCGGCTCCGAGATAGCCGTGGCAAATATACGGATGTTCGCCGTTGCAGTGGATACTTGGTGCATGGCATTGCACAATGCCGATGTCGTGCAACATGGCTGCTTCTTCAACAAATTTCTGGTCCAAATCCAACTCTGGGTGTTTGGCTGCAAGTTGCAACGCTTTGTCTGTGACTTTGCGTGCGTGTACCGACAGAATCTCGAACAATTCTTCGTTGCTCCCGCAGTATTTCTGAAGCAGTGCTATGGTATCCATATTATCTGATTTTTTGGAAAATCACTTCCAGTGCCTTTTCTATTGTTGGGTCTCCCTCGTTGATAACGGGATAGAATGCCGTGTCGCCCAATATGTCGCGGCAAATGTATGCCTCGAGCGTCTTACGCACTTCGTGCTCCGAAACGGCCAGTTCTTCGGCTGTGGGTACGATGTTTTCTTTGGCAGCCGCTTGCAAAAATTCGTTCCAGTAGTTGGTGGCTCTTAACTTGTCAATGAGTTGGACGTATGTTAGTTGCGACCATTGCTTGCGGTATTTGTCGGCGTATGAGAACGCAAAGTTATACAATATGCTGCGATTGGCCAACGCACGGTAAAAATCGTTGTAGTACGACGTGTCATGCGCAATGAAGTAGTCGGGGGTGATACCGCCTCCTCCATATACGGTGCGACCTATTCGGGTGGTGTACTTCAAAGAGTCGATTTGCGTAATACTGTCGGCATTGAAAAATTCGCCATGGTTGAAGCGTTCGTTCAAATCTTGTTCGTACTCATCGGCTTTGCCTTGCTCGTAGTGCTTTTGGATGCAACGGCCTGATGGCGTATGGTAACGGGCTACCGTCAGACGAATGGCACTACCGTCGGCCAAGTCTATTTGTTGTTGCACCAATCCTTTGCCGAATGATCTGCGACCAATGACCCAGCCACGGTCTTGGTCTTGCATGGCACCGGCAAATATCTCACTAGCCGAAGCCGACCATTCGTTTATCAGAATACAAACGGGGGCGTTTTGGAAATGTCCGCGCCCATCGGCATTGGCACTTTCGCGTTGATAGCGCTCACCTTCGGTATATACAATCAAACTGCCTTTCGTCATGAACTCGTTAATCATGTTGATGGCCGATGACAAGTAGCCGCCCGAGTTGTTGCGCAAGTCAATGACGTAAGCACTGCATCCTTTCCGATTGAGGTCGGTGAGCGCTGTCAAAAATTCGCTATGGGTATTGGCTCCGAAACGGCTGACTTTGATATAGCCCACTTTGTCGGTCAACGGATACCACACGTCCACCGAGTTGACGGGAATGTCGCCTCTGGTAATGGTGTAGTGGAGGGTTTGGTCGTAGCCCAAACGTTTGATCCCAACGGCGATAGTAGTGCCTTTCGGTCCGCGCAAACTCTTGATTACCTTATTGTTGGAGATTTCTGATCCTGTAAAGTTGGTGTCGGCCACCTCGATGATACGGTCGCCAGGTAACAACCCAACTTTCTCGGAAGGACCGCCGGCAATGACATCGATAATCATCACCGTGTCGTTTTGTATGTTGAACTGCACGCCAATACCACTGAAACTGCCTTCCAATTCGCTGTTGACGTCTTCGACATCTTCGGCGGGTATGTAAACCGAGTGTGGGTCGAGTTGCTGCAAAATAGTGGGAATCACGGCTTCGTTCATCTTGGCCTTGTCAATGTCTTCGACATACATGCTGTTGATGATATCTAGTACCGAATTGAGCTTTTCGTAGCCAGCCGGGAGATTATTCGAAAACGTGTAGGTTGGGGTGGATCCGTTTTCGCTTGTATGGCTTTGTTTCGATACCATGACACGTCCGATGCAAATGCCGACGCAGGCGGCTATGGCGAGGTAAAGAGGTACCAGTATTTTGTGTTTGTTATTCATGGTCTGTTTCTATTTTGCAAACTTCAATTCCAGCGCGGCGGAGTAGTTCAATGCCATCGGTAACATGGTATTCTTCTGCATACACCACCCGTTTAATACCAGCCTGTATAATAAGTTTTGCGCATTCGATACAGGGCGATGTCGTTACATACATGGTGGCTCCTTCGCTGCTGCCCAATGACCGGGCAACTTTTGTGATGGCATTGGCTTCGGCGTGCAGTACGTATGGCTTTGTTTTTCCCGATTCGTCTTCGCAGATGTTCTCAAATCCGCAGGGCGTGCCGTTGTAGCCGTCCGAAATAATCATTTTGTCTTTGACCAATAACGCTCCGACTTGACGGCGTTGGCAATAGGAGTTCTCGCCCCAAATGTAGGCCATCCGCATATAGCGCCGATCCAGCAATTCTTGTTTGTTCATCGTTTAAAGGACAAAAATATAGACGATATATCCGATATAGGTGGCTAAAATCAAACCGCCTCCCAAACGACCCAATTTCGCATAGTTCTCTCCGTTAGCGGGTCTTTTGCGAATGCGTTGGCGCAGCGGGCTGATGCATAACCACAGCAAAACGGTGAAGACAATCATCCAAATCAAGTCGTTACGGAATGAGTCAAATTCAAAGGTTTCGATTGGGTGTACAAGACTCGAGGCACCGATGACCAGCAAGATGTTGATGATGTTGGATCCAATGACGTTGCCCAAGGCAATGTCTGATTCTTTGCGAATGGCGGCAATCATCGATGTGGTCAGTTCGGGCAGGCTGGTACCCAATGCGACCATCGTGATGGCGATTACGCGTTCCGAAATGTTCAAGTCGCGGGCAATCTCGCTAGCTCCGTCGACCAACAGGTCACTGCCGTAGCCAAGTGCTACGCCTGCGACGACAATTACAAGGATTGCCATCGGCAGCGGCCACGATACCTGAAGTCCTTCTTCCTCGTTTTCGCTACCGGTATTCTTTTTGGCCTTTAAAATGGAATAGAATACGAAAAAGACGAGTAGCGCGACTAAGGCGAAGCCGTCGAGCCGGCCGACGTTACTGTCGAGCATTGACAAGATGAATACAAGACTGACAAAAAGTAAGAATGGAAGGTCGCGCTTAACCGAATCTTTGGTGACCGAAATTGGCAGCACCAAGGCGGTCAGGCCTAAAATCAGACCGATGTTGCAGATGTTGGAGCCGATGACGTTTCCCAAGGCAATTTCGGGGTGCCCTGAAAGTGCCGACTGCATACTGACCAAAAGCTCGGGTAGCGAAGTGCCCAGTGCGATGACGGTCATGCCGATGACGAGTGACGGAACCTTGAACCGGTTAGCGATTGAAACGCCTCCGCGCACAATCAACTCGCCTCCAACTATCAGTAATATCAGCCCTCCTATAAATTCGAATACTTCTGTCATGTTTTTGTATGTATGTTTTGTTCGTGCAAATATACGAAATAATACGAGATAATGTTTAATTTTGCACAACTAATGACAAAAAGCTTTGAGGGATAGGAAACCTGTCTCAATTTATAGTGAAAAATTATGAAAACAGATAGTCTGCTATCGGCTGTATGTGCGTTGGCCTTGCTTTTGACAGGATGTTCCAAAACGTGGCACAAAGAACAGGGACTTGTGTTCGGTACCTATTATTCGGTCAGTTACAAGGCTTCCGAAAGTTATTATGATGAAATACAGCAGGCGTTTGCCGAAATCAACCATTCGCTGTCAACATTCGATGCGGCTTCGGTGATTTCGCAAATTAACAAGGCGAGTACCTCGATGCTGACCGACTCGCTGTTTCGGGTGGTGTACGCTAAGGCGTGTGAGGTCTCGGATATGACCGGAGGCGCGTTTGATATTACCGTGGCACCGCTTGTCAACGCTTGGGGATTCGGGTATGACCCACAAGACAATCATCAGGACGCAGTCATCGACAGTATCCGTCAGTTCGTGGGGTATGAAAAAATCCAATTGCAAGGCGATATGCTGTATAAGGCAGATCCTCGCGTAAAACTTGATTGCAGCGCCATTGCCAAAGGATATGCCTGCGACCGTGTGGCCGAAGTGCTTGAACGTCACGGAGTTGAGAATTATATCATCGACATCGGGGGGGAGTTGCGTATGGCGGGTCAAAGCCCACAGCGACAGAAGTGGCGGATTGGTGTCAACAAAGCCGTTGATGACCCCACACAAACCAATTACGAAGTGCAGGCCGTATTGTCGATGACCGATTGCGGAGTCGCCACTTCGGGCAATTACAGACAGTTTTACCAAGAAGGTGACCGGCGAATTGCGCATACCATCGACCCGCGCACGGGTTATCCTACGCAGCACAACGTGTTGAGTGTTACGATATTTGCCAAAGACTGCATGACAGCCGATGCTTTTGCCACCGCATGCATGGTGTTAGGTGATACGGCAATTTTCCGTCGTTTGGCTGACGAAGCAAAACTGTTGGTCTATGCCATTTACGCAGACGAAAACGGCGAGCATCAGGATTGGGAATACGAAGGAAAGTTCAGTACAAAATAATGCCGCAAAGGCCACCGATGGCCAGTAGATACACCGGATTGATGCGCATGATGGAGGCGATAAGCGCCACACCGAAAAGGATATAACTGTAAAGGTCAATAAAGTTCTCTGGCGTGGCCAGCAATACGGCAGCTGCCGCAATCAGTCCCAACGTGCACGGCTTGATGGCCGCCATGGCCGCCTGAACGTGACGGTTTTCGCGAAAACGCGAAAGCAGATAAATGACAACTCCAATTAAAATAAAAGAGGGAAGTGACACCGCGGCTGTTGCCAGTGCGGCGCCCCAAACCGAATTGGTCGCGGTATAGCCGACGTAGGTGGCGCAGTTGATGGCAATCGGCCCGGGCGTTGCTTGCGATACGGCCATGATGTCGGTAAACTGATTGGTGGTCAGCCATTGGTGAACGTCGACGGTTTCGTGTTCGATGAGCGAAGCGATGGCATAGCCGCCTCCGAATCCGAAGAGTCCGATTTTGAAGAAGACGACAAATAGTGTGAAATACAGACTCATGCCTTACCCTCCCTATACAAGTTCCAAACTATTCCACCAATAGCGGCTGCGAGCAATACCCAAACAGGAGATACTCCTCCCCAGCAGATCGCCAACAATGCCAAAATAGGAATCCATGCGGTTTTCCAATTGAGGTGCATCAGTCGGGCCATGCGTACCAACGGACCGGCAATGATGGCAACGACAACCGGTCGGATACCTTTGAACGCCTTTTCGACTACGGGGAGGTCTTTGTAGTCGGCAAAAACAAGGGCAATGAGCAGGATGATGATGAATGACGGGAGTATGAGTCCCAATCCCGAAGCCAGCCCTCCGGCAAAACCTGCCATGCGGTGTCCGGTATAGAGTGCCGAGTTGAGCGAAATCGGCCCTGGCAGACTTTGCGCAATGGCAATCATCTCCAAAAACTCGCCGTGATCCATCCACTGTTTCTTGTCAACGACTTCTTTCTCTATGATAGGAATCATGGCATAGCCTCCACCGAATGTCAGACATCCGATTTTGAAAAAAGAAGCGAAAAGTTGGAGCAGTCTTAGGAGCATGGTATAGGTATATAAGCCAGACCCCTCAATTGCGAGGGGTCTGACCGATAATGTTTATTTGTTTTTTTCGCACCACTTGCGGGCATTGACGAAGGCCTCAACCCAAGGCGTGATTTCGTCATTGCGTCCTTCGGGGTAGTAGGCCCACTGCCAGGGGAAGATGGCCCGTTCGAGGTGGGGCATCATCGCCAGGTGACGGCCGTCGGCCGAGCAGATACCGGCTACGTTGTAGGCCGATCCGTTGGGGTTGGCGGGATAACCGGCGTGCAGGTATTTGGCTACGATGTGGTAGTCTTTTTCTGGCATCGGCAGGTGGAACTTGCCTTCGCCGTGAGCGATCCACAAACCGAGTTTGCTGCCAGCAAGTGAACCGAACATTACCGAGTGGTTCTCGGGAATGGTCAACCCTACAAAATTCGATTCGAATTTGTGCGAGTTGTTGTGCAGCATCTTGGCGCGTTGCGGATGTTCGGGGTTGACCAGATTCAACTCGACCATCAACTGGCATCCGTTGCAAATACCCAAACTCAACGTATTCTTGCGTGCATAGAATTTTTCCAATGCCTTTTGGGCTTTTTCGTTGTAGCGGAAACCTCCGGCCCAGCCTTTGGCACTGCCGAGCACGTCGGAGTTCGAGAAACCGCCGCAGAAGACAATCATCTGTACATCTTCGAGTGTTTCGCGACCCGAAGCCAGGTCGGTCATGTGCACGTCTTTGACATCAAACCCAGCCAAATACAGCGAGTAGGCCATTTCGCGTTCGCCGTTGGTGCCTTTCTCGCGGATAATGGCGGCCTTGACCCCAGTCTTGGCGTGGGGCGTCTTGAGCCCGAATTGCGACAGTTGTCCGGTAAACGAACGGAGAATATTGAATTCGAGCGGTTGTCTTTTGTAGTTTTCGAAACGCTCTTTGGCACATTGTTCGCCGCTTTGCTTGCGGTCGAGCAAATACGACGGACGATACCATACATCGCGCATTTGGTCGATGTCGAAGTTTTGGCTGCCACCGTTCCAGCTAACAGACAGTTTGCGGTCGCCGGTAAGCGTGGCGATTTTCGAGAAACCGATACCAGCTTCGTTGAGTATCTTTTCTACTTGTTTGCAATCGGCGACTTGGACAACGACGCCCGGGTTCTCGGCAAACAGCAGTTTGTACGGATCTTTTTCGGCAAACGGGGTCAAATCAACTTGCAGGCCGCCTTTCGTGTTGGCAAAGCACATTTCGAGCAGGGTGGTGATCAGACCGCCGGCCGAAATGTCGTGACCGGCCAACACCAGCCCTTTGCCGATGAGTTTTTGCACGGCCTCGAACGCAGCTGCGAAATATTCGGGGTTTTGGACGGTAGGTACCTTGCTGCCGACCTTGTTCATGGTCTGGAACAATACCGATCCGCCCAATTTGAGCGCGTCAAACGAGAAGTCGATGTGGTACAGCGCTGAGTTTTTCACCAGACGGATAACCGGCGATACCGTTTTCTTGACGTCGCTCACTTCGGCTCCGCCGGAGATGATTACCGTGCCGGGAGCAAACACTTTCTTCTGACCGTATTTCTGGGTCATCGACAAACTGTCTTTTCCAGTTGGAATGTTGATGCCCAACGAGCAGGCAAAGTCGCTGGCAGCTTGTACGGCCTTGTACAGGCGGGCGTCTTCGCCGGGGTTTTTGCAGGGCCACATCCAGTTAGCAGAGAGCGATACGCCCGACAAGCCGTCTTTAAGCGGTGCCCATACGATGTTGGTGAGCGCTTCGGCGATAGAGAGCACCGAACCGGCTTCGGGGTCAGACAATGCGGCAATCGGAGCATGGCCGATCGAGGTGGCGATACCCGAGGTGCCAGTGTAGTCCAACGTCACGACGCCACAGTCGTTGAGCGGCAGTTGCAACTCGCCGGCGCATTGCTGGTGGGCAATCTTGCCCGTTACCGAGCGGTCCACCTTGTTGGTCAGCCAGTCCTTGCAGGCAACCGATTCCATCGACAGTACGTTGCAGAGTGCTTTTTCGATGTCGGCCACTTGTGGTTTTGCATCGCTATAGGTTTCTTTGATAGTGTTGTCTTTGATGATGGTGCGGGGCGGGTTGCCGATCATGTATTCCAGACGCAGGTTGATGGGCTTTTCGCCGTCGGCCTGTTCAAACACGAAATTCATGTCGCCCGTCGTTTCGCCTACGACATACATCGGGGCGCGTTCGCGTTCGGCAATGCGGCGTACGCGTTCGAGGTCCTCCTCCTTCATCAGGTAGCCCATACGTTCCTGGCTTTCGTTGCCGATGATTTCTTTGGCCGAAAGGGTTTTGTCGCCGATGGGGAGTTGGGTCATGTCAATTTTGCCGCCAATGCCTTCAACCAACTCCGACAGGCAGTTGAGGTGGCCGCCGGCACCGTGGTCGTGAATCGACACGATGGGGTTGTTGTCGCTTTCTTGCAAGGTGCGGATGACGTTGGCCACACGTTTCTGCATTTCGGGGTTGGCGCGTTGTACGGCGTTGAGCTCGATGGCTCCGGCGTATTGTCCGGTTTCGACCGACGATACGGCGCCGCCGCCCATACCGATGCGGTAGTTGTCGCCACCCATCACTACGACCTTCTCGCCGACTTCGGGCTTGCCTTTGAGCGCGTCGCGCATCGAACTGTAACCGACACCGCCGGCCAGCATGATGACTTTGTCGAAGCCGTAGATTTTGTTGTTTTCTTCGTGTTCAAACGTAAGCAGCGAACCGCAGATCAGCGGTTGTCCGAATTTGTTACCGAAGTCAGAGGCGCCGTTTGATGCCTTGATCAGAATTTGTTCGGGCGTCTGGTACAGCCAGTTGCGCTCGGCGATGGCTTCCGACCACGGACGCGCTTCGTTGCGGGGGTAAGAGGTCATGTACACCGCCGTACCTGCAATCGGCAGACTGGCTTTGCCTCCGCCCAGACGGTCGCGGATTTCGCCGCCAGTACCGGTGGCCGCGCCGTTGAACGGTTCTACTGTGGTGGGAAAGTTATGGGTTTCGGCTTTGAGAGAAATCACCGAATCGTATTCCTTGATTTCAAAGAAGTCGGGTTTGTCGCCCGAAGCGGGGGCGAACTGCTGGATTCTCGGTCCGGCATTGAAGGCCACGTTGTCCTTGTAGGCCGAGACCAGGTTGTTGGGGTTGTATTCCGAGGTTTTCTTGATCAGTTTGAACAGCGACAGCTCTTTCTCCTCGCCGTCGATGATGTAGGTGCCTCCGAAAATCTTGTGGCGGCAGTGTTCCGAATTCACTTGCGAGAAGCCGAACACCTCGCTGTCGGTCAGCTTGCGGCCCAGTTTCTTGGCCACATCGTTCAGGTAGTCGATTTCCTGACGGCTCAGCGCCAGACCTTCCTGCTCGTTGTAAGCGTCGAGGTCTTCGATATAAATGATCGGGTCGGGTTGTTTCTCGATGGTGAAGATGTTTTGGTCGAGCCCCTTGTAGTTGCGCTGCAACATCGGGTCCACCTCTTTTACGCCCGAAACGGGCAAGTATTCCTCGATGCGTTTCAAGCCGGTAATGCCCATATTTTGGGTGATTTCGACCGCGTTGGTACTCCACGGGGTGATCATTTCCCGACGGGGACCCACATAGTCGCCCGACAACTGCGCGGCGTCGAGCAATTCGGCGCCTTCAAAAAGCCAAGTCAGTTTCTCGATCTCGGTTTTGCCCAAGGATTGCTCCGACTCTACGGCATAAATGCTGTTCTCTTTTGTTTTGAAAAATGATATCATGACGTCTTTGAAAATTTTCGCTGCAAAGTTAGTTAAAGTTTGTGGATTTCTGCGCTTGCATCCGTCCCAAGTTATTGACAATGGCGCCCAAACCTGCGCAATGCCCAAAATGGTGTTTTCCAATGGTTATCAGTAGGGGTTGCTGCTGTACCAACAGGGAGGAATCCAACCGTTCCGGATCGTGTCGGCATGCGTATATTCAACAT
>JAGACJ010000090.1 GCA_017614195.1 Paludibacteraceae bacterium | reverse complement strand
TGGTATGATTTCGGGCACCAACACCAATCCTCCCGCGCTCTACTACTCGAACATGATTGCCGAAAACGACCGCCCGTCGGTGGCCTACTCAACGGTTTATCCGCTGGCAATGTTCCTGCGTATTGTGCTGGCGCAGATGCTGATACTGATTTTCGCGTGATAGGTGAACTACAGACTAAGGACAACGGACTATAGTCAACAAAAAAAGCCCTGCTTTTCGGCAGGGCTTTTTTGTTATCTAAACGGATGTTTTTAGAACTTGTAAGTTGCAGAAATGTTGATAGAGCCGTTCTTTGAGCTGTTGTCTTTGTCGCCGCCCGGCTGCAAGTTTGACAGACCAAGGTCGTAACCAGCACGAATGCCTAAATTGTCGTTTATCTCATATCCAACGCCAACACCCAAACCTGCATCCAAGCGTTTCAGATCAGATTTGCCCTCGTCGTTACCGAATTCCAGATCCTCTTTATGTTTTTCTTTTTCGTCATTTCCTTCAAATGTATGTTTATACTTACCAATAACGCCAACACCTACATATGGTCCGGCCAAAACATAAAGGCTTCCGAAAGTGAGTTTCACATCAACTGGTATGGTAACATAAAACAAATTCATTGAGGTTTTAGATGTAATTCCAAAAGCCTCATTTTTCATTCTAAAGCCCTTAGTTTCCACATTCATGCCGGCTTCAACACCAAGCATATCGCTTAATTCGAAATCGGCGAATGCACCGACATTTATACCCGGCTTGAATTTAATATCGTCAACTTTGTCTCCACCAGCCTTGAGCGTCATGTTAGAAAAGTTAAGTCCGGCCTTAACGCCAAACGACATTTGAGCAAACGCACCTGTTGACGAAATCATCAACAATCCCATAAGTGCAAATCCTAATTTCTTCATAAAAACAAATTTTTAATATGCCTACTCTATGTGCTTTTCGGCTTCCGCAAACACAAATCTATTAAAACATAGCATTTTTACAAAAAAAACGCGTTTTTTCTCGACAGGAAAACCCCGTTGACATGTCTTCCGATTGCAAACGTTTGCTACATTTGGCGCATAAAATAAACTAATCGATATGCGAAAAACAACTTTACTGCTGATTTCAGCACTGATTGCGGGACCGTTCCTGTCGAAAGCTGACGAAGGTATGTGGCTCCCGATTCTTCTCGAGAAAAATATGGCCACAATGACCGATCTGGGCTTCAAACTCACGGCCGACGACATCTACAACATCAACCACGCATGCGTTAAAGACGCTATTATCGCCCTCGACGGCGGCAATTGCTCAGCATCGTTTGTGTCGGCCGACGGTCTGGTTATGACCAATCACCACTGCGGCTACAGCGAAATCCAAAGCCACAGCACTGTTGAAAACGACTTGCTCACCAACGGATTTGTGGCGCGAAGCATGGCCGAAGAGCTGCCCAATCCAGGCAAAACGGCTTGGTTGTTGGTAAGGGTTGAAGACGTTACGGATCAGATTCTGAGCCAAATACCCGAAGGTGCAACACAGAAGGTACGCGATTCAATCATCGAAACCGCTTGTGACACAATTATCAGCAAGGCCACCGAAGACACCCTCTACTCGGCCAAGATAGATGATATGCTTTATGGCAATTTCTACTATCTTTTTGTATATGAGGTTTTTCGTGATGTGCGACTGGTTGCCGCACCACCTGAGTCGGTTGGCAAATTCGGTGCCGACACCGACAACTGGATGTGGCCGCGCCATACTGGCGATTTCTCGATGTTCCGCGTCTATTGTGCTCCCGACAGCACTCCAGCCGAATACGCCGAGGAAAACATTCCATACCATCCAAAACATTTCCTGCCAATCACGCTAAAAGGATACCAAGAGAATGATTTCGCATTTGTGATGGGCTATCCGGGCACCACTGAACGCTACATATCGTCATGGGAAACGGAGTCGATGATGGCAGCCGTGAACGACGTTCGCGCTCGTGTACGTGGCGCAAAGCAGGAAGTTTGGAAGAAGTTCATGGACAACGATGAGAAAATCCGCATCCAGTACGCCTCGAAATATGCAAGCTCGGCAAACTATTGGAAATACTCAATCGGTCAGAACCGCAGTTTGAAACGCCTACGTGTTGTGGAAGAGAAACGCGAGTTGGAAGCAGCTTTCACCCAATGGATCAACCAAAACGATGACCGCAAAAAGAAATACGGCAACGCGCTCGATATGATTGAAGACGGCGTGATGCAGAATCATGCTTATAACGAAGCTATTTCGTATTTTGCCGAAGCACAGTTTTATGGCTTCGAATCGGCATATTTCGCACTTAAACTCTCACGCTATCTGCAAAACCTGACTCAGAAAAACGCCGATCCCGAATATATTGAAACCGTAAGGAAGCAAGTCGATGAAAAATCGGCCGACTTTTTCAAAAATTACAACCGCGAAGTTGACCGTCAAACTGCCAAAGAAATGATTCGGCTGTTTATGAAGAAAGTACCGTCGGAATATTATCCTGAATACATAACCAAAACAATATTAGGGAAATACAAGGGTAATGTGGACAAGTTTGTTGACGATGTCCTTGCAAAATCAGTATTCTGCGACAAGGCAAAATTTGAGGCTTTCGCCAAGAATCCGACAAGCAAGATTCTGCTTAACGACCCGCTTGTGGTTGCCAGCAACGATATATACGATAAGTATACGTTGTTGAATAATTTATGCTTCAATGGCGAAGAAAAATTAGCCGAAGGAATGCGTCTTTTTGTGGCTGGTTTGATGGAGATGCAACCTGACAAACTCTTCAGCCCCGACGCCAACAGCACCATGCGCTTCACTTACGGAACCATTGCTGGGTATAAGCCTGGCGATGCCGTCACCTACGACTATAAAACCACACTCGACGGTGTGATGGAGAAGGAGGACTCTTCGGTACGCGAGTTCAATGTGCCTGAGAAACTCAAAGAGATATACCGCACAAAGAATTACGGCCGCTACGGAAACCCTGACAGCACTCTAAATACCTGTTTCCTGACCAACAACGATATCACCGGCGGTAACTCGGGCAGCCCCGTCATGAACGCCAAAGGCGAGTTGATTGGTCTTGCTTTCGATGGTAACTGGGAATCGATGAGCGGCGACATCACCTTCGAACCACAGCTGCAAAAATGCATTGCTGTGGATATCCGTTATGTGTTGCTCATTATTGACAAGTATTTCGACGCCCAGAACCTTATCGGTGAAATGAAATTTGTGGAGTGAAATTGAAACCTCCACACTGTCTATAGTTCACAAAAAAGGCGGCTCCCATACGGAAAGCCGCCTTCTTTTTGTCAAAACTATTTGATTTTACAGCGTACGCTTAACCTCAGTCTCCTCATAAACCTCAATCACATCGCCAACTTTAATGTCGTTGTACTTGTCGATGTTCAAGCCGCACTCCATGCCTGTGAGAACCTCTTTGGCATCGTCTTTGAAGCGTTTGAGTGAGCCAAGTTCGCCGGTGTAAACCACAATACCGTCGCGGATGACGCGCACTTTCGATGTGCGTTTAACCTTACCGTCGCGGACAAAGCAGCCGGCAACCGAACCAACCTTCGAAATCTTGAAGACTTCGCGAATCTCAACTGTACCGATAACCTCTT